>JAQGIV010000166.1 GCA_028290945.1 Phenylobacterium sp.
AAGGCCTCGCGGAAGCCCTAGCCCCGCGGCTTGCGCTTCAGCGCCACGTAGAGCGCGCCGTCGCCGCCGTGGCGGCGGTGGGCTTCCGAAATCCCGGCCACGATCTGCGACAGCTGCGGGGCGGCCAGCCATTCCGGCGCGCGGCGCTTCAGCACGCCGTCGCCCTGCACGCCCTTGCCGGTGATCACCAGCACGGCGCGGTAGCCCTCGTCCCAGGCGCGGCGCAGGAAGCCCTCCAGCACCGCCCGCGCCCGGTCCTGGTCGAGGCCGTGCAGGTCGAGCCGGCCGCCGATCTCCTCGCGGGCCTTGGCGATGCGGTGCTTGCGGCGAGGCTCGATGGCCTTTCCCTCCCTTAATGGGGAGGGTGGCGAGCGAAGCGAGACGGGTGGGGAGGTCGCGATCGGGCTCGGCGCTTGAGGCGGCCCTCCCCACCCCGGGCGCTTCGCGCCTCGACCCTCCCCATTAAGGGAGGGAAACGACTCAGCGGGCTCGACTTTGGGCGTCGCCTTCCCCGGCAGCGGATGCACGGTCGCGGCCACCAGGCCCCAGACGCGCAGCTCGTCGGGTTTCAGCGGCCGCTTCATCGCGGGCTCAGCCGGTAGAGCCTGAGCGCATGGTGCACCCGGCCCGCCTCGTCGCCGGCGGCCGCGCCCTCGCCCAGGTAGAGGTCGGCGCGGACCGGGCCCTTGATGGCCGAGCCGGTGTCCAGGCTGACCACCAGCCGGCGATAGCTGGGCTTGGCGCCGGCCAGCACCGGCCGGTCGGCGTCGAGCCACAGCAGTTCGCCCATCGGGTGGAAGGCGGGGTCGACGGCGATGGCGCGGCCGGCCGGCAGCGGCACGTGCGCCGAGCCGGCGGGCGGGCGGCCATCGTCGGGGGCCAGGCGGAAGAAGGCGTAGCGCGGGTTGAGCTGCATCACCCGCTGCGCATCGGCCCCGCGGTGGGCCGCCAGCCAGGCGCGGATCGACTCGGCCGAGACTTCGCCGGGCAGCAGCCCTTGGCTGCGCATGGGCCCGCCGATGGCGAGGTACGGCCGGCCGTTGGTGGCGGCGTAGAGCGCCTTCAGCCGCCGCCCGTCCGGGAAGCGCAGGGTCCCGGAGCCCTGCACCTGCAACAGGAACAGCTCCTCCGGCTTCATCCAGGCGAGCGCATCGGCGGCCGGCCGCGCCTCGATGGCGGTGCGGTCGGCGTAGGGGCCGGCGGCGGCCAGGTCGGCGGGCCTGGGCCGCACCGGGGCGGTGAACTCGCCGGCCGGCGCGCTACGGGCCTCGTACTCGGGGGCGAAATAGGCGGTCAGCATGCCGGCCCCGACCGCCGGGTCGAGGCGGAAGTTGTCCTCGAAGAAGCGGCGGGCGTCGGGGCCCTTCAGCGGCCCGGCGGCGCGGGCCCTGGCGCAGCCCCGGACCATGGCCGGGTCGCTCGCCACGCCGCAGGCGGTGCGGAACACCGCCAGCGCCGCGGCGTGGTTCTCCCGCGCCCAGCCCCGCAGGTCGGCGAAGTCCAGGGGGGCGGGCGGCGAGGCGGCGCGGACGGAACCAGCCGAGATCAGGGCGACAACCGCCGCCAGCGCCACCGCTCGCAGTGTCACGGGAATCAGGCCTCCGCGGCGTCCACGTGGATCAGCATCCAGTTGGGGTCGCGGCTCTTAAGATTGCGTTCGAAGGTCCACAGTTCGGCGGTGCGGCGGTCGTCCACCGCCTCGCCCTCGGGGCCCTTGGAGCGGGCGCGGAACTCGGCGAGGAACCTCACGGTCATCCGCGCCAGGTCGCCGGGCGCCAGGTCGGCCTTCTCCAGGTCGGCGCGCGGGGTGTGCAGGAATTCCACGGTCTCGGTGCGGCCCTCGGACTCGCGGGCCGCGATGGCGGCGTCGAAGCTGGCCATCACCGGCGTCGCCAGCAGGTTCTTCAGCGTCCCGCGGTCGCCCTCCGAGAAAGCCTTGACGATCATCTGATAGGCGCCCTTGGCCCCGTTGAGGAACTGGCCGACGTCGAACGCCGGGTCGCGCGCCTTGACGGCGGCGAGGCCGGAGAGGGTCACGCCCTCCTCGGGCGGCTCCAGCGGCCGTTCGGCCGGGCGCGCGGCGGCGCGGGCGGCTTCGGTGGCCGGGGTGTCTTCCGGCTGGCGGCCCACGCGTCGGCCCAGCACCGAATAGAGCTGGTAGAGCACGATGGCGGCCAGGCCGGCGAAGATGATCAGCTCGAGGACTTGCAACGGGGTTCCGAGGGTTCGAACGGGTTCAGAGGCCTATATAGGCTCTGGGAACGTCCCCGTCAGGGGCGACGTTGCATCGGCCTGGGCCACATGATAGCCGCATCGCCCAACAAGGCGCGTTCCGTTCGCGTCAAACCACGGATTTGAAGCCGAACTATGACCGACACCGACGCCGGCCAGGGTGCGCCCACCAACGGCCAGGGAGCACCCGACGCGGGCATCCGCATCCTCGCGCAGTTCATCCGCGACCTGTCATTCGAGAACCCGCGCGCGCCGGAGAGCCTGCGCGCCGCCGGCGCCGCCCAGCCGCAGATCGACCTCGGCGTCGAGATGAACGCCCGCGGCCGCGACGACGGCCTCTACGAGGTGGACCTGAAGCTCTCCGCCCAGGCCGGGCGCGACGACGGCACCCTGTTCGTGGTGGAGCTGCTCTATGGCGGCCTGTTCCAGATCGGCGGCGTGCCCGCCGAGGACATGGAGCCGGTGCTGCTCATCGAGTGCCCGCGCTTCCTGTTCCCCTTCGCCCGCCGGATCATCGCCGACCTCAGCTCGGAAGGCGGTTTCCCGCCCTTCCTGCTGGACCCCATCGACTTCGCCGCCGTCTACCAGGCCCGCAAGGCCGAGGCCGAAGCCGGCGGCCCGACGGTGGGCAACGCCTGATCTTTTCCCTCCCCTTCATGGGGAGGGGACGGCTCGACAAAGTCGAGCCAGGGGTGGGGAAGTGTCGGGCGGGACCTCGGCGCGTCAGAGCTTGATCGCGGCCTCCCCACCCTGACCGCTACGCGGTCTGCCCCTCCCCATTAAGGGAGGGAAATCACAGCCCGAACCGGGCCCAGAGCTCGTCGGTCTTCAGCTGGTCGCGGATGAAGCTGGCGTGGGTCTCGCGCTCGGCCTCGGTGGAGCGGGGGCTGAGCGGCCGGGGCCGCGCGCCGTAGGCGTTCTGGGTCGCGGCGTGGACCATGCTGACCGCCTCGGCCGTGGCGGTGAGCTCCAGCCGGCGCTCGCGACCGCCCTTCAGCTCCAGATAGACCGCGGCCAGGAGCTTGGCGTCGATCAGCGCCCCGTGCTTCTCGCGCTCGCTGAGCGAGATCTTGAAGCGCTTGCAGAGCGCATCGAGCGAATTGTGCATGCCTGGGAAGCGCCGCTTGGCCAGCGCCAGGGTGTCGACCCAGCGGCTCTCGTGCAGCTCCACCCGGTTGATGGCCTTGAGCTCGTGGTTGACGAAGGCGCGGTCGAAGCCGGCGTTGTGGGCCACCAGCGGCGCGTCGCCGACGAACTCCAGGAAGGCCTCGCAGACCTCCGGATGCTCGAACCTCGGCTTGCCCTTCAGGAAGGCGCCCGACAGGCCGTGCACCCGCTCGGCCTCGATCGGCATGTCGCGGCAGGGGTCGATATAGACGTGGAAGTTGCGGCCCGTGGGGATGAAGTCGTCGATCTCCAGGCAGGCGATCTCCACCAGCCGGTGGCCCATGGAGGGTTCGAAGCCGGTGGTTTCGGTGTCCAGGACGATCTCGCGGGCCATGGTCCATTTCTGGCCCGGTTTGCGCCTGGGCTCAACCGTTCGGAAGGGCGGCCGGTCGTCGCGCCGGGTCGCGCATGGCGGCGATGATCTCGGCCACCTGGGCGCGGGCCGGCTCCAGGCCGCGGCTGGTGTCGACCACGAAGTGGGCGCGGGCCTGCTTCTCGGCGTCGGCCAGCTGCTGGGCGAGGATGGCGTCGAGGCGCTGCGGCGTCATGCCGGGCCGGGCCAGCACCCGCTCGCGCTGCATCTCCGCCGGCGCGGTGACCACCACCACGGCGTCCATGTTGGCGTGGCCGCCGGTCTCGAACAGCAGCGGGATATCGAGGACGACCATGTCGGCGCCGGCGTCCTCGGCCGCCTTGAAGAAATGTGTGCGGTCGCGGCCCACCAGCGGATGGACGATGGCGTTCAGCCGCTGCAGCGCGTCCGGCTGGCCGAGCACGCGCTGGCGCAGGGCCTCGCGGTCGATGGCCCCGCCCTTGACCACGCCGGGGAAGGCCTCGCCCACCGGCCCGACCGCCGCCCCGCCCGGCGAATAGAGGTCGGCCACCGCCGCGTCGGCGTCGTAGACCGGCACGCCGGCCTCGCGGAACATGGCCGCGGTGGTCGACTTGCCCATGCCGATGGAGCCGGTGAGGCCGATCAGGATCATCCGGCCGCCCCCAGCGCCTTGAGCGCCAAGGCGCGGACGTCGACGCCGTCCGGCGGCGCGCGGCCGAAGAAGGCCTCGAAGGACGGCCTGGCCTGGCCGACCAGCATGCCCAGCCCATCGACCGTCTTGCGGCCCAGCGCCTGGGCCTCCGCCAGGAACGGCGTCACCAGCGGGGTGTAGACCATGTCCATGATCACCGCGGCCTCGGGCGTGGCGCTGAGCGGGATTTCCAGCCGGCCGCCGTTGGTCAGGCCGGCCGAGGTGGCGTTGACCACCGCCTGCGCGCCCTGCAGCGCCGCCACGGCCTGGTCGAGCGGAAAGGCGCGGCCGACCTCGCCCAAGGCCCCGGCCACGAACTCGGCCTTGGCCTGCGTCCGGTTGACGATCCGCACCTCCGGCGCGCCGGCCAGCTTGAAGGCCGCCGCCGCGCCGCGCGCCGCGCCGCCCGCGCCGAGGATCACCACCGGTCCGGCCTTGGGGTCGAAGCCCGGCGCCTGCAGGGCGAAGGCGGCCAACAGGCCCAGGCCATCGGTGTTGTCGGCGGTGATCGTCCCGTCGGGCTCGAACAGCAGCAGGTTCGCGGCCTCGGCGGCCTCCGCCCGCGGCGTCGCGCGGCGGCTGATCGACAGCGCCGCCTCCTTGAACGGCAGGGTGACGTTGATGCCGCGGATCGCCCCGCCGCGCAGGCCCTGCGCGAACTCGCGGAAATTGTCGGCCGGCGGGGCGAAGGCCACATAGACCCCGTCGATTCCGGCGGCTTCCAGCCAGGCGTTGTGCAGCAGGGGGCTGAGCGAGTGGGCGACCGGCTGGCCGGCGACGCCGGCGACCACGGTCTTGGCGCTGATCTGGCGGGTCATGCGCTGAGCGCTCCGTGCTGGCGCAGGAACTCCAGAAGGCCCAGCAGCGGCATCCCCAGGATGGCGAAATAGTCGCCCTCGATCTTCGAGAACAGCTGCGCGCCGGGCCCTTCCAGCCGGTAGCAGCCCACCGAACCCAGCGCGGCCGCCCCTTCCGTCGCCAGATAGTCCTCCAGGAAGCCGTCGGAGAAATTGCGCATGGTCAGGGTCGCCGAGGCGAGCTCGCGCCAGACCGGAGCGCCGCCCCTGGCCACCACCACCGCGGAGTGCAGCCGGTGCGGCTTGCCGCGCAACAGCTTCAGGCGCTCGCGGGCCTCGTCGAGGTTCGCCACCTTGTCGTAGAGCCCGCCTTCGAACTCCAGGGTCTGGTCGGCGCCGACCACCAGCTCCGGCCGCGCGCGGGCCACCTTCAACGCCTTCAGCTCGGCCAGGGCGTCGGCGATGTCGCGCGGCGTCGCGCCCTCGGCCAGCATCGAGGCCTTCACCGCCTCCTCGTCGACCCCGGCCACGGCGATCTCAACGGGGACGCCCGCGCCCTCCAGCACGGCGCGCCGCGCCAGGCTCTTGGAGGCCAGGACCACCGCGCTCATCCCAGCACCTCGACCTGGCCGTGGCCGCCGTGCAGCAGGTTCATGATCGCCGCGGCGGTCTCCTCCACCGAGCGGCGGGTCACGTCGATCACCGGCCAGCCGTGGCGCTCATAGAGCCGGCGGGCCTGGACGATCTCGTCGCGCACCGAATCCACGTCGATGTAGGCGCTTTCGCGCTCCTCCTTGAGGCTGAGCAGCCGGTTGCGGCGGATCTGGATCAGCCGGTCGGGCGAGACGGTGAGGCCGACCACCAGCGTCTGGTTCAGCTGGAACAGCCGCTCCGGCGGCTGGCGTCCCGGCACCAGCGGCACATTGGCGGCGCGCACCCCGCGATGGGCGAGATAGATGCAGGTCGGCGTCTTGGAGGTCCGCGACACGCCCACCAGCACCACGTCGGCGCGGTCCAGATCCTGGCCGCCCTGGCCGTCGTCATGACCGATGGCGTAGTTGAGGGCGTCCATGCGGTTGAAATAGTCGTTGTCGAGCCGCAGGTGCGCACCCACCCGCGTGGTCGTCGAGGCCCCCAGATAGTGCGACAGCGCGCCGACCAGCGGATCCAGCGCCGGGATGCAGGGCATGGCCATCCGCCGGCAACCCTCCTCCAGCGCGTGGCGCAGCTTGTCGTCGACGATGGTGTGGATGACCACGCCGGGCGCCTCCTCGATGTCGCCCAGCGCGCGGTCCAGCTGCCGCTGCGAGCGGACCAGGGCGTAGATGTGCTCGATGGGCAGGACGTTGTCGAAGCGGGCGCAGACCGCGCGCGCCATGGCGTTCAGCGTCTCACCGGTGGAATCCGACACCAGGTGGACGTGGAAGTAGGTGGCGAGCCGGGCGGGCGGCGGGGCGGCGGCGGTCGGCAAGGGGGCGGTGTCCGAAATAGCTGGGGACAAAGTCTGTGGACCACTCTTAGCGAAGGCCGGCGGGAATGGGGATAGATCGTGGGGCCCGGCGGCCTCTCCAAGCCGATCATGTATGACCGGGATAAGACAGGCCGTTTACACGTCCTTAACCCCCAGGCCCACGGGCGGGGGACGGCCTGGGCGGCCGGTTGTCGACAGGCTGGGGCCGGGCGGCGGCCGACCCCGGTTCGTCCCGCGAGAGGTTAATGGAATCTTAAGGCCGCGAACGGCTTAAGCGGTCGCTCCCCGGTTTCCACAGGGGTGGGAGAACCCCGCCCGCGGCGTGGGACAAGCTGGGGACAAGCGCTGCGACGCCGCAGGGCGGCCAGAGTTTTCCCCACTCTCGACAGGCCCAACCGTCTGCTTCCTCAATTCAGTTCAAGATTCTTTTAGGGGGTAGAGGGGCAGGACGATGGAACCTCCGGCGAGCCGGGCTTGAGCCCAAGGCCGCCAGGGGCTTTAAGCGGGCCATGAGCGATCGGCCCCGTCTGTTGCGCGCCCTGTCCGGCGAAACCCTGGAGCGGCCGCCCATCTGGTTCATGCGCCAGGCGGGCCGGTCCTTGCCGGAATATCACGAGCTGCGCAGCCGGGCCGCCGACTTCATCGCCTTCTGCCTGAACCCGGAGATGGCCGCCGAGGCGACCCTGCAGCCCATGCGCCGCTTCCCGCTGGATGCGGCCATCGTGTTCGCCGACATCCTGCTGATCCCGCGCGCGCTCGGCCAGGAGGTGTGGTTCGAGGCCGGCGAGGGGCCGAGGCTGGGCGAACTTCCGGAGATCGCCGCCCTGGCCGACCAGGTGGAGGCCTCCACCGCGCGGCTCTCGGCGGTGGGCGAGACGCTGGCCCGGGTGCGCGCCGAGCTGGAGCCCGATCGCGCCCTGATCGGCTTCGCGGGCGGCCCCTGGACGGTGGCCACCTACATGATCGAGGGCCGCGGCTCGAACCGCGAGGCGGCGCGCGCCTACGCCTATGCCAACCCGGAACAGCTCGACGCCCTGCTGGCGGTGCTGGTCGAGGCCACCGCCCGCTACCTGATCCTGCAGGCCCGCGCCGGCGCCCAGGTGCTGAAGATCTTCGAGAGCTGGGCGGAAGGCCTGGCCGAGGACGTCTTCGAGCGGATCGTCGTCGGCCCGCACGCCGCCATCGTCGAGAAGGTCCGCGCCGCCGGCGTCACCGCCCCCTTCATCGGCTTCCCGCGCGGCGCCGGGGCGCTGGTGGAAAACTATGCGGAGGGCGTTCCGGTGGAGGCCGTGGCGCTCGACACCCAGGCCTCGGCGGCGCTCGGCCGCCGGCTGCAGGCGCAGGGCCGGACCATCCAGGGCGCCCTCGACAACCTGCTGCTGCGCGCCGGCGGCCCGGCGCTGGACGCCCGCGTCGAGCAGCTGCTCGGGCAATGGGGCGACGGGCCCTACATCTTCAACCTCGGCCACGGGATCATGCCCGACACCCCGATCGAGCACATCGCCCGGGTGGTGGCGCGGGTGACCGGCTGTGACGTCAGGGTTCGCGCATGAGTGCGATGTGGGATCGAGCAACCTCCACCGCGTCAGCGGGGGAGGGGGACCACAAGGTGGTGGAGGGGGCGCTGCCGGCGCACCGAGCCCGCCGCACGGCCCCAACGCCCCCTCCGTCGCATTCGCGACACCTCCCCCGTTCGCTGCCGCTCTACGGGGGACGTTGGTGAAGATCGCCGTCGTCCTCTTCAACCTTGGCGGCCCCGACGGTCCGGAGGCGGTGCGGCCGTTCCTGTTCAACCTGTTCCGCGACCCGGCGATCATCCAGGCCCCGGCCATCGTCCGCTATCCCATCGCCACCCTGATCTCCCGTTCGCGCGCCAAGCTCGCCCAGGCCAACTACGACATCATGGGCGGCGCCTCGCCGCTGCTGCCGGAGACCGAGGCCCAGGCGCACGAGCTCGCGGCCGCCCTGAAGGCCCTGGCGCCGACCGACGAGGCGAGGGTGTTCATCGCCATGCGCTACTGGAAGCCGCTGGCGGCCGAGACGGCCCGCCAGGTCGCCGCCTTCCGGCCCGACCAGATCGTGCTGCTGCCGCTCTATCCGCAGTACTCCACCACCACGACCGCCTCGTCGCTGAAGGATTGGCGGCGCGCCTATCGCGGGCCGGGCCGCAGCCGGGCGATCTGCTGCTATCCCACCGCGCACGGCCTGGTCGAAGCTCATGTGGAGGCGATCCGTGACACCTGGATCGCCGCCGGGAAGCCCAGCAATATCAGGCTGTTGTTCTCCGCCCACGGCCTGCCGCAAAAGATCGTCGACGCCGGCGACCCCTACCGCGCCCAGGTGCAGGCGACCGCCGCGGCCATCGCCGCGCGGCTGCCCGAGCTGGCGGACTGGCAGGTCGCGTTCCAGAGCCGGGTCGGGCCGCTGAAGTGGCTCGAGCCCGCCACGGCCGCCGAGATCCGGCGGGCGGGGGCCGCGGGCAAGGGCGTGCTGATCGCCCCCATCGCCTTCGTCTCCGAGCACGTGGAGACCCTGGTCGAGCTGGACCACGACTACGCCCGGCTGGCCCGCGAGGTCGGCTGCGCGCCCTATCTGCGGGCCCCGACCCCGGGCGTCCGGGCGGCTTTCATCCAGGACCTGGCGGAAGCCGTGATCGTCAGCCTGGGCCGGACCGGTGGACCCGGACCCTATGGGCCCTGGCGCTGCCCGGCGGGGCTTGCGAAATGCGCCTGCGATCCCGACGCGGCCTATGAGGGCCATGGCGGCGGCGGGCACGAGGCGGCGGCGGAGGCCGGAGGGGCGGGGATATGAACGGGTACGATCTCTTGCGGGGCCTGCACATCATCGCGGTGATCGCCTGGATGGCGGGCCTGCTCTACCTGCCGCGGCTGTTCGCCTATCACACCGAGACCGCCCCGCCGGGCAGCGAGTTCGACGCTCACTTCAAGGTCTGGGAAGCCAAGCTGCAGCGGATCATCATGAACCCGGCGATGGTCCTGGCCTTCATTTTCGGCCTGGCGCTCATATATGTAGACGGCGCCGAGCGCCTCGGCTGGGGCTTCCTGGCCAAGCCCTGGATGCTGACCAAGCTGGCCGGCGTGGTCTTCCTGGTCGGCTGGCACGGCTATCTGGCCAGGGCCCGCAAGCAGATCGCGGCCGGCCAGCGGCCCCGCTCGGCGAAGTTCTGGCGGAGGACCAACGAGCTGCCGTTCCTGGCCGCCATCGTCATGGTCCTGGCGGTCACCACCGAGTTCGGCGGCTAGGCCCGCGGCGCTGCGCCGCTTGACCCGGGCGGTCGATCCGTGGTTCCGATGATCCCACGCGTGGCGTCCAAGCCGCGCGCCCCGCATTTTCCGGCTCCCCGCGCCAGGCGCGCAGGGTCCCAGCCGGCCCCCAACGAGACGACGAAGACCACAACGGCGCGATCCCGCGCCCTCAACGTTCAAGAAGCCCGCGCCTGGACTGCGTCCAAGGCCCGGGCTGGAAATCCCTGAGACAAGACGATGCAAGACGACAATTCCAATCCCCCCGTCGGCGAGGCCCCCGAGGCCGAGATCCTGGAGTCGCAACTGGCCGAGGGCCTGATCGACGACGGCGGCGAGGGGCCTGAAGAGCCTTCCGAGGCCGGCCAGGCGATCGCCGCCATGGGCCTGACCCGCATGAGCCTGCAGGAGCTGAAGGACAAGTCCCCAGCCGACCTGCTGTCCTTCGCCGAGCAGCTGGAGATCGAGAACGCCAACTCCATGCGCAAGCAGGACATGATGTTCGCGATCCTCAAGACCCTGGCCGAAGAGGGTATCGAGATCTTCGGCTCGGGCACCCTGGAGGTCGTGCAGGACGGCTTCGGCTTCCTGCGCAGCCCCGAGGCCAACTACCTGCCCGGTCCCGACGACATCTATGTCAGCCCCTCGCAGATCCGGAAGTTCGGCCTGCGCACCGGCGACACGGTCGAGGGCGGCATCCGCGCGCCGCGCGAAGGCGAGCGCTACTTCGCCCTGGTGAACGTCAGCCAGATCAACTTCGAGAACCCCGAGAACGTCCGCCACAAGGTGCTGTTCGACAACCTGACGCCGCTCTATCCGGACGAGCGGCTGAAGATGGAGATCGACGACCCCACCCTGAAGGACCGCTCCGGCCGGGTGATCGACATCGTCGCCCCGATCGGCAAGGGCCAGCGCTGCCTGATCGTCGCCCCGCCGCGGGTCGGCAAGACGATCATGATGCAGAACATCGCCAAGGCGATCGCGGCCAACCATCCCGAGTGCTACCTGATGGTGCTGCTGGTCGACGAACGGCCGGAGGAAGTCACCGACATGCAGCGCACGGTGAAGGGCGAAGTGATCTCCTCGACCTTCGATGAGCCGGCCGCGCGGCACGTACAAGTCGCTGAAATGGTTATCGAAAAGGCCAAGCGCCTGGTCGAGCACAAGCGCGACGTGGTGATCCTGCTGGACAACATCACCCGCCTCGGCCGGGCCTACAACACCGTGGTGCCGTCGTCGGGCAAGGTGCTGACCGGCGGTGTGGACGCCAACGCCCTGCAGCGGCCCAAGCGCTTCTTCGGCGCCGCCCGCAACATCGAGGAGGGCGGCTCGCTGACCATCATCTCCACCTCGCTGATCGACACCGGCAGCCGGATGGACGAGGTGATCTTCGAAGAGTTCAAGGGCACCGGCAATTCGGAAATCGTGCTGGACCGCAAGGTCGCCGACAAGCGCATCTACCCGGCCATCGACATCCTCAAGTCCGGCACCCGCAAGGACGAGCTGATCACGCCGAAGGACCAGCTGGCCAAGACCCACGTGCTGCGCCGCATCCTGGCGCCCATGGGCGCCCAGGACGCCATCGAGTTCCTGCTCGACAAGCTCCGCCAGTCGAAGAACAACGACGAGTTCTTCCAGTCGATGAACACCTAACGGTCTATTCTGGAAAGCGGAACGATTTCAGGGGCTTCGGGAAACCGGAGCCCCTTCGTTTTGGAAAATCGGCGCTGTGGCGAATTTGGCCGCGTCGGACGCATGCCGGTGCGGCTCCCTGCGCGTGAGGCGGGGTCCGGCGGGGCCATCCCGGGCGCCACCCGGTAGCGCCGGCACGGCCCTACTGGTCCTGCTGTTTCACGTGAAACAGCTTCCCTCCCCATCAAGGGCGGGAGGCCCGGCGGCGGGCTACGGGATCAGCAGGCTCGCGCCCATGGTCGCGCGGCTCTCCAGCGCCTCGTGGGCCTTGCGCGCCTCGGCCAGCGGGAAGGTCTGGCCGATCTCGATCCTGATCTTGCCTGAGGCGATCATCGCGAAGACCGCGCCGGCGCCTTCGTCCAGCTCCGCGGTGGTGGCCACATAGTCGCCCAGGGTCGGGCGGGTGAAGAACAGCGATCCGGCGCGCATCAGCCGAGCCGCCTCGACCGGCGGCGGCGGGCCAGAGGCGTTGCCGAAGCTGACGAACAGGCCGCGCCGCGCAAGGCTGGTCAGCGTGGCCTCGAAGGTGTCCTTGCCCACCGAGTCGTAGGCCACCGGCACGCCCGCGCCGTCGGTGATGCGCCGGACCTCGGCGGCCACGTCCTCGCTGCGGTAGAGGATCACGTGGTCGGCGCCGAGCGCGCGGGCCCGCGCCGCCTTTTCCTCCGAGCCGACCGTGGCGATCACCACCGCGCCGATCGCCTTCAGCCACTGGGTCATGATCTGGCCGACGCCGCCGGCGGCGGCATGCAGCAGCACGGTGTCGCCCGCCTTGACCGCATAGGTGCGGCGGATCAGCGCCTCGACGGTCATGCCCTTGAGCAAGGCCGCCGCGGCCGTGCGGCTGTCCACGCCGTCGGGAATCTTCACCACCCGATCGGCGGAGACCAGGTTCTTCTCGGCATAGGCGCCGAAGCCGCCGGCATAGGCCACCCGGTCGCCGAGCTTCAGCCGGGTGACGCCGTCGCCCACCGCGTCGACCACGCCCGCCGCTTCGCCGCCCGGCGTGCAGGGCAGCTTCACCGGATAGAGGCCCTGGCGGTGGTAGGTGTCGATGAAGTTGATGCCGATCGCCTCGTGGCGGATGCGCACCTGGCCGGGCTTCGGCTCGGGCTCCGGGAGGTCGACCAGCTTGAGCACCTCCGGGCCGCCGGTCTGTGCGAACTGGATGGCGCGCATGGCCCTACCCGAGGTGCTTGCCGAAGAACTGCAGGGTGCGGCCGTTGGCGAGTTTGGCGGCCTCGTCGTTGTAGTGCTCGCCGCCCAGCCGGGCGAAGGCGTGGTCGCAGCCGGGATAGGTGTGGATCTCGATCATCGGGTGGTCCTTCAGCGCCTGCAGGATGACCGCCTGCGCCGCCTTGGGCGTGAACTGGTCCTCCTCGGCGATGTGCAGCATCAGCGGCTGGGCCAGTTTCTCCGCCTCGGCCACCCGGCTCTCGATGCCCACGCCGTAATAGGCGACCGAAGCGTCGGAATCGGTGCGCGTCGCGGTCAGGAAGGCCAGCAGGCCGCCCAGGCAGAAGCCCACCACGCCCGCCTTGCCGCTGCAGCCCGGGTCCTTGCGGATGGCGGCCAGCGTGGCGGCGATATCCTTGACGCCGGCGTCCACGTCGAAGGCGTTCATCAGGGCGAAGGCCTTTTTCCACTCGGCCTCCGACTGGTCGGTGATGTCGACGCCGGGCTCGATCCGCCAGAACAGGTCCGGGCAGATGGCCAGGTAGCCCTGGCCCGCCAGGCCGTCGGTGACGTCGCGCATCACCTGGTTGACCCCGAAGATCTCCTGGATGACCACCACGGCCGGGGCGGAGGCCGCCTTGGGCCGCGCCACATAGGCCGAGAAGGCGCCGTCGTCCGTGGTGATGGTGGTGCGCTCGCCCATGGGGTCGCCTCCGGATGCTGGATTTCCCAAGGCTACTAGCGCGCCGGGCCCGGGCGGGGCCATATCGAAAAGCTTAAAGTGGGACAGGAGCGGCTAGCCATGAAGATGACCGTCGAGGTGGACTGCACCCCGGAGGAGGCCCGCCGGTTCATGGGCCTGCCCGACGTCAGCACGCTCAACGAGGCGCTGGTGGCCGAGATGCAGGCGCGGATGACCGCCAATATGTCGGCGCTGGCCCCCGACGAGCTGATGAAGAACTGGATGGCCTTCGGGGCCGGCGCCCAGGAGCAGTTCCGCAAGCTCATGGAAGTGGGCCTGAGCAACGCCGGAAAGGGATGACCGACACCATCTTCGCAGCCGCCACCGCCGCCGGCCGCGCCGCGGTGGCGGTGGTGCGCGTCTCGGGCCCGAAGACCGCCATGACCGTGGGCGCCATCGCCGGCCATGTGCCGCCAGCCCGCTCCGCCGCGCTGCGCAAGCTGTTCGACGCCGAGGGGCGGCCGATCGA
Organism: Phenylobacterium sp.; assembly: GCA_028290945.1. GTDB lineage: Bacteria > Pseudomonadota > Alphaproteobacteria > Caulobacterales > Caulobacteraceae > Phenylobacterium. Next base: position 14,035 of record JAQGIV010000166.1, read on the forward strand.
TTCCGGGCTGGTGCTGTGGTTCGAGGGGCCGGCGAGCTACACCGGCGAGGACGCCGCCGAATTCCACGTGCACGGCGGCCCGGCGGTGATCGAGGCGCTGGTGGCCGCCCTGGCGGGGCTCGGCCTGCGGCTCGCCGAGCCCGGCGAGTTCACTCGGCGGGCGTTCGAGAACGGCAAGCTGGACCTCGCCCAGGCCGAGGCCGTCGCCGACCTGATCGACGCGGAAACCCAGGCGCAGCGCGCGCAGGCGCTGGAGCAGCTGGGCGGGCGGCTGTCCGCCGTGCAGGCCCGCTGGCGGGCGGCGTTGACCGAGGCGCTGGCCATGTTCGAAGCCGCCGTTGATTTCCCCGACGAGGAGGTCCCGGCCGACATCGCCGCCCGCGCCCGGCCGGTGCTGGCGGCGCTGGCCGAGGAGCTGGAGGCGGCCGCGGCGGATGTTTCACGTGGAACAATCGTCCGCGAAGGCTACCGCATCGCCCTGCTGGGGGCGCCCAACGCCGGCAAGAGCACCCTGCTGAATGCGCTGGCCGGCCGCGACGCCGCCATCGTCACCGCCACGCCCGGCACCACCCGCGACGTCATCGAGGTCCCGATGGTGCTGGCCGGCTACAAGCTGCTGCTGGCAGACACCGCCGGCCTGCGCGCCACCACCGACGAGATCGAGGCGGAGGGCGTGCGCCGGGCCCACGCCTGGGCGGAAGCCGCCGACCTGCGGCTGTGGCTGGTGGACGGGTCGGCCGTCGAGCTGGGCGAGATCCCCCGCCAGCTGCAGCCGGGCGACCTCTGCGTGGTCACCAAGCGCGACCTGCCGGAGAACGACGCCGGCTGGAAGGCCATTGAAGAAGCGGAGAAGCGCGGGCTGCCGGTGGCGCCGGTCACCGCCAAGAGCCCCAACGACATGGCGTGGCTGAAGGAGCTGCTCGCCGAGCGGGTGGTCGAGGCGCTGGCCGGCGCCGAGCCGCCGGCCGCCACCCGCCTGCGTCACCGCGAGCTGCTCACCGAGGCCGCCGCCCGCCTGCGCCAGGCGCTCACCGAGGCCGACCGGCTGGAGCTCGCCGCCGAGGACGTCCGCCTGGCCGCCCGGGCGCTGGACCGCATCACCGGCCGCATCGACCCCGAAGCGGTGCTGGGGAAGATCTTCGCGACCTTCTGTATCGGGAAATAAATTCCGCCCCCGCAGGGGGAGGGGGACCGCGAAGCGGTGGAGGGGGCTTCCGCCGTGGCCTTGCAGCTGCGCATTCTGAGCGGAAGCCCCCTCAGTCGCTGCGCGACAGCTCCCCCAAAGGGGAGCAATTGGTTGTTTCACGTGAAACACCGTCGCTGATCGACTATATCCCGCGCTCCATGAGCTTTGACGTGATCATCATCGGCGGCGGGCACGCCGGGTGCGAGGCGGCTGCGGTGGCCGCGCGGTTCGGCGCGCGCACGCTGCTGCTCACCCACAAGCTCGAGACGATCGGCGAGATGAGCTGCAACCCGGCGATCGGCGGCCTGGGCAAGGGCCACCTGGTCCGCGAGATCGACGCCCTGGACGGCGTCATGGGGCGGCTGGCCGATCGGGCCGGCATCCAGTTCCGCATGCTCAACCGCTCCAAGGGCGCGGCGGTGCGCGGGCCGCGCTCGCAGATCGACCGACGGCTCTATCGCGAAGCCATGCAGGCCGAACTGGCCACGACGCCGAACCTCAGCATCAAGGCCGAGGCGGTCGAGGACCTGATGGTCACGGACGGCCGCGTCGTGGGCGTGCTGGGCGCGAGCGGCGAGGCCTATGCCGCGCCCCGCGTGGTGCTGACCACCGGCACTTTCCTGAAGGGGGTGATCCACCGCGGCGACGAGCGGATCCCTGCCGGCCGGGTCGGCGACGCGCCGGCCATCGGCCTGTCGGACCGGCTCTATGCGTCCGGTTTCCAGATGGGCCGGCTGAAGACCGGCACGCCTGCCAGGCTCGATGGGCGGACCATCGCCTGGGACCGCCTGGAGATGCAGGCGGCGGACGACGAGCCCATCCCGTTCTCCTTCCTGACCGAGGCGATCACCACGCCGCAAATCCCCTGCGGGATCACCTACACCACCGAGGAAACCCACCGGATCATCGCCGAAAGGCTTTCCGAATCCGCGGTTTACGGCGGCCGGGTCGCCAGCCTCGGGCCGCGCTACTGCCCGTCCATCGAGGACAAGGTGGTGCGCTTCCGCGACAAGACCAGCCACCAGATCTTCCTGGAGCCGGAGGGGTTGGACGACGACACGGTCTATCCGAACGGCATCTCCACCTCGGTGTCGGCCGAGACCCAGGACCTGTTCCTGAAGACCATCCCCGGCCTCGAGCAGGTGGCGGTGCGCCGCTACGGCTACGCCATCGAATACGACTACGTCGATCCGCGCGAGCTCTTCCCGACGCTGGAGAGCAAGCGGCTGCCGGGCCTCTACCTGGCCGGCCAGATCAACGGCACCACCGGCTATGAAGAGGCGGGCGCGCAGGGGCTGGTCGCCGGGCTGAACGCCGCCCGCGCCGCGGCCGGCGGGGCGGCCGCCGAGTTCGCCCGCGATGAGGCCTATATCGGGGTGCTGATCGACGACCTGGTCACCCGCGGGGTGACCGAGCCCTACCGCATGTTCACCAGCCGCGCCGAGTTTCGCCTGAGCCTGCGGGCCGACAACGCCGACCAGCGGCTGACCGCCAAGGGCCTGGCCCTGGGCGTGGTCGGGCGTGAGCGGGCGCGGGTGTTCGGCGCGAAGGCCCAGGCGCTGGCCGGGGCGCGCGCCATGGCCGCGGCGCTGACCCTGACCCCGGCGCAGGCCGCCCGCGCCGGGCTGCCGGTGAAGGCCGACGGCCAGCGGCGAGATGTGATGCAATTGCTGGCCTATCCGACGATCGGCTTCGAGGACCTGGCGAAGCTCTGGCCGCAGATCGGCGGCTGGCCGGCCGCCGTGCGCGAACAGGTGGAGATCGACGCCGCCTACGCCGGCTACCTGGACCGCCAGGCGGCCGACGCGGCGGCCTTCCGGCGCGACGAGGACCTGCGGCTGCCGGCCGAGCTGGACTACGGCGTGGTCGGCGGGCTGTCCAACGAAGTGCGGGAAAAACTCAGCAAGATCAAGCCATTGACCCTTGGCCAGGCGGCCAGGATCGAGGGCGTGACGCCGGGCGCCCTGACCGCCCTGCTGGCCCATGTCCGTCGGCGCGCGGCCTGAGGCCCAAGGCTTGGACGTCCAGCCCGTCACCGACGCCGAAAGCTTCGCCGCGGCCAGCGGCGCGACATCCGCCCAGATGGCCGAGCTGGAGCGCTTCCGCGGGCTGCTGGAAGAGTGGAACGCGGTGATGAACCTGGTGGGGCCCTCGACCCTGCCGGACTTCTGGAACCGCCACGCCTGGGACTCAGCCCAGCTCCTCAAGCTCGACCCGGCGGCCAGGACCTGGGCCGACCTGGGCGCCGGCGCCGGCCTGCCGGGCGTGGTGCTGGCCATCCTCGGCAAGGGCCGCGAGGGCTTCCACGTCCACCTCATCGAGAGCATGGCCAAGCGCTGCCGGTTCCTCGCCGAGGTGGTCACGGCGCTCGACCTGCCGGCCACAGTGCACAACGCCAGGGCGGAAAACCTGCAACTGGCTGTGGACAGCGTCACTGCGCGCGCTTGCGCCCCGCTCTCGCGCCTGCTCGGGTATGCCCGGCCCTACTTGGCGAAGGGCGCGACCGGCTGGTTCCTCAAGGGACAAGATGTTGCGTCCGACCTGGAAGAGGCTACTAAGTCTTGGAAATTCGAGGCCGAGATCGTGCCGTCGCTGAGCGACCCCAGAGGCCAGATCGTCCGCGTGAGGAGGCTCCGCCGTGCCGGCTGATCGCGCCTTGCGGGTGCTGGTGATCGCCAACCAGAAGGGCGGGGTGGGCAAGACCACCACGGCCATCAACCTGGGCACCGCGCTGGCCGCGGTCGGCGAGAAGGTGCTGCTGATCGACAGTGACCCGCAGGGCAACGCCTCCACCGGCCTCGGGATCGGGCGCGCGCTGCGCAAGACCACGCTCTACGACGTGCTGATGGGCGAGAAGCCGCTACTGGAGGCCATCGTGCACACCGCGGTGCCCGGCCTCGACCTGACGCCGTCCGACCCGGACCTTTCCGGCATCGAGACGGAGCTGGCCCAGGAGGCGCGGCGCAGCTTCCGGCTGCGCGACGCCATGCAGTCGCTGCGCGACGGCGGCGACTACACCTATGTGCTGATCGACTGCCCGCCGTCGCTGGGCCTCCTGACCGTCAACGCCCTGGCCGCGGCCGACGCGGTGCTGGCGCCGCTGCAGTGCGAGTTCTTCGCGCTGGAGGGCCTTTCGCAGCTGACGCGGACCATCGACCTGGTGCGCGGCTCGCTGAATCCGAAGCTGGAGATCCAGGGCATCGTGCTGACCATGTACGACCGCCGCAACTCGCTGTCGGAACAGGTGGCCAGCGACGTGCGCGGCCACTTCGGCGCGACGGTCTACCAGACGGTGATCCCCCGCAACGTGCGGGTCTCCGAGGCGCCGTCGTTCGGCAAGCCGGCGCTGGTCTACGATCTGAAATGCGCGGGGAGCCAGGCCTATCTGAAGCTCGCCCGCGAGGTGGTGCTGCGCGAGCGCGACCGTCGCGCTGCAGCCGCGGCTTAGAGGAAATGTGATGGCGGAGAGCCGCAGGGGATTGGGCCGCGGGCTGTCGGCCCTGCTGGGCGAGGCGGAACCGGGCGCGGACGGCGCCGCCGCGGCGGCCGCGGCCGCGTTGCCGGGCGA
>JAQGIV010000144.1 GCA_028290945.1 Phenylobacterium sp.
TTCCATCTCGGCGACGCGGCCCAGGCCGTGCTGGTCTGGGTGCTGCGCTGCTACCGCGTGGTGCTGGCGCCGCTGGTGGCCTACTGCGTGCTGTTGTGGGGCGTGGGCCTGGGCGGTGGCTACCTGCTCGCCTATCGCGGCTTCGGTCCACTGCCGCCGCAGAACTCGCCAGTTGCGTTCTGGCAGGCGGCCACGGTGGCGCTGCTGCTGCTCGCGCCGATTCTCGTCATGGTCCTGTGGCGAGAGGTTCGGGCCGCGCAGGCGCGGGCGTCGGCGTAAGCGCGGACCGCACACGTTGGGCCGGGAACAAGATCGAGAAAGTCGATCCGGCGCCGGGCGCGCTGTCCACCTTCAGCTCTGCGCCGTGACGCTGCGCCACGTGCTTGACGATGGCCAGGCCCAGCCCGGTGCCGCCGCTCTTCTGCCCGGCCACCCGGTAGAACCGCTCCGACAGCCGGGGCAGGTGCTGGCGCGCCATGCCCGGGCCCTTGTCGTGCACCCGCATCGCCACGAACGCCTGGTCGGACGCCGCGGCGTCCGGCGACAGCAGCGACAGGGAGACCCAGCCCTCGCGCCCGCTGGCCCCGCGCGCCGCCTCCAGGCTCGCCGCCCGCGCCACCTCCACGGCCACCGAGGTCCTCGGCGCGGAGTATTTCACGGCGTTCTCCACCAGGTTCTGGGCGACCTGCACCAGCTGGTCGCGGTCGCCGGTCACCATCAGCGGCCCCGCGTCGGCCTCCACCGTCACCGTGACGGCCCGCTCGGCGGTCAGCGGGCGGATGGAGTCCACCACGTCCTGCACCAGCTGGCTGAAGTCGACGGCGCCTTCCGGGGCGATGTGCTCGTTCAGCTCGATGCGGGAGAGCGACAGCAAGTCGTCGATCAGCCGCGCCATCCGGCCGGCCTGCTCGGCCATGATGGCCAGGAACCTGTCACGCGCCTCCGGGTCGTCCTTGGCGTGGGTGCGCAGGGTCTCCACGAAGCCGGCCAGCGAGGCCAGCGGCGTGCGCAGCTCGTGGCTGGCGTTGGCCAGGAAGTCGGCCCGCATCCGCTCGGTGCGCCGCGCATCGGTCTCGTCGCGCAGCATCAGGACGAACTGGCGCACCGGCCCTTCGTCGCCCAGCGGCTGGACGAAGGCCCGCCAGTAGCGCGGCTGCACCCCGATGGACTCGAAGGCCACCTCCACCGCCTGGTCGGTGGCCAGCGCCTCCTCCAGCGCCTCCAGCACCTGCGGTTGGCGCAGCGCCGCGCCCAGCGGCGCCCCCTTGAGCTCGATGCGGAACAGGCCCCGCGCCGCCTGGTTGCCGTAGGCGATCTCCGGCGCCTGGGCCGCGCCGGCCCGCACCAGCAGCACCGGATCGGGCAGCAGCTCCAGGATCCGCTGGGCCGGGGTCTCTGTCAGGGTCTCGGACACGGCCAACGCATGGCGCGAAACCGGGCCGGCCACAAGAAGCTCCGCTTGCCTGCCCTGCCGTCACCCTGGCCTGATCGCGGGAGCCAGAGACCTTGGGAGGGTCCGCCATGGACATCGACCTGCTTTCGCCGACCAGCTTCGCCGCCGGCCAGCCGCACGACCAGTTCGCCTGGCTGCGCGAGCACGACCCCGTCCACTGGCACGAGGAGCCGAACGGCAAGGGCTTCTGGGCGGTGACCCGCCACGCCGACGTCTGGGCGGTGGACCGCGACTTCGCCACCTACTCCTCCGGGCCGACCATCATGATCGCCGACCCGCTGGCCGAGAGCGGGACCGCCTTCGGGCCCTACAAGATGATGCTGATGATGGATCCGCCGGAGCACACGGCGTTCCGCAAGCTGATCCGCTCGGAGTTCACCCAGCCCGCCGCCCACCTGCGCGAGGGCCGCATCCAGGCGCTGGCCCGCCAGATCGTCGATGCGGTGATCGACAAGGGCGAGTGCGACTTCGTGGCCGAGGTGGCCGGCGAGATGCCGTCCTTCGTCATCGCCGAGCTGATGGGCCTGCCGCTGGACGACGGCCGCGAGCTCTACAAGCTGACCGAGACCATCCACACCGCGCCCGAGGCCCTGCCGCCCGGGGCCGGCGGCCAGGCCGTCGCCAAGATGTTCGAATACGCCACCGGCGTCATCGCCGAGAAGCGCGCCCGGCCCGCCGACGACCTCGCCTCCAAGCTGCTGGCCTGCGAGGTCGACGGCCGCCGGCTCGACGACACCGAGTTCCTGCTGTTCTTCCTGCTGCTGGTCGACGCCGGCGGCGACACCACCCGCAACCTGTTGTCCGGCGGCCTGCTGGCCCTGATGGAGAAGCCGGAGCTGTTCGGCTGGCTCACCGATGACCTCGACGCCCGCCTGCCCGCCGCCCGCGAGGAGCTGCTGCGCTGGACCAGCCCGGTGATCTACATGCGCCGCACGGCCCGGCGCGACGCGGTGCTCGGCGGCAAACAGATCCGCGAGGGCGACAAGGTGGTCATGTACTTCGGCTCGGCCAACCGCGATCCGGAGACGTTCGAGCGGCCCGACAGCCTGTCGCTGGCCCGCGCGGAGAACGCCCACATCGCCTTCGGCACGGGCCCGCACGGCTGCCTGGGCCAGCACCTGGCCCGCATCGAGATCGACGCCATGCTCAAGGAGGTGCTCGGCCGCATGACCGCCTTCGAGCTCGCCGCCCCCACCGAGTGGCTGCCCTCCAACTTCATCAGCGGCCCGAAGGCCATGCCCGTGCGGTTCCGGAAGAAATAGCCTTCCCCGGGTGGCCGCTGCGGTTCGTCAGGCGCCGAGGCGCCACCCCTGAGTTGCAAGACAACGCACCACAACGCCGGAACGGCGGTGGCCGACGCATGTTCTATGGAAGCGCCCGGAGAGTCCGATGGGGGGGGGGGGGGGGGGGGGGGGGGGGGGGGGGGGGGGGGGG
>JAQGIV010000172.1 GCA_028290945.1 Phenylobacterium sp.
CGTTATCCAGCAGGCGCTCCTTGTCGTAGTAGAGCTCCTCGCGGGTCTCGACGGCGAACTCCAGGTTCGGGCCCTCGACGATGGCGTCCACCGGGCAGGCCTCCTGGCACAGGCCGCAGTAGATGCACTTGACCATGTCGATGTCGTAGCGGGTCGCGCGGCGCGAGCCGTCGGCGCGCGGCTCGGCCTCGATGGTGATCGCCTGGGCCGGGCAGATGGCCTCGCAGAGCTTGCAGGCGATGCAGCGCTCCTCGCCGTTGGGATAGCGGCGCAGCGCATGCTCGCCGCGGAACCGCGGGCTCTGCGGGTTGCGCTCGTGCGGGTACTGCACGGTGTGCTTGGGGGCGATCATGTACTTCATGGCCAGCCCGAAGGCGCCGGCGAAGTCCAGCAGCGCCGCGCCCTTCATCGCCTGTCCGATGCGCCCAAACATGCTCACTTCCTCTCGCAGGCGTAGTTGCCGATCCAGGTCGGATCGCCGCTTTTCAGCACCAGCTTCCCGCCCTTGGCCTTGCAGTCGGCCTGGGCCCGCTGCAGGGCGCCGTAGTCCGCCACGCCGCCTTCGCCGCCGCCCATGGCGCAGCCGGCCAGCAGCAGGCTTCCGGCCAGGATGACGCCCAGGGCCTTCATGCGAACACCCGCCAGGCGGAGACCGCCACCACGGCCGCCAGCGAGGTCGGCAGGAACACCTTCCAGCCCAGGCGCATCAGCTGGTCGTAGCGGTAGCGGGGCACGATCGCCTTGGCCATGGCGACCAGGAAGAAGAAGAAGATCACCTTCAGGAAGAACCACATGAAGCCGTAGAAGCTCTGGCCCGTGGGGCTCCAGTGGTGGGTGAAGCCGAAGTCGATGGGCGCCTGCCAGCCGCCGAAGAACAGGATGGTGGTCATGGCGCAGATCAGGACGATGTTGGCGTACTCGCCGATCTGGAACAGCAGATAGGGCGTCGAGGAATATTCGACGGCGTAGCCGGCCACCAGCTCGCTCTCGGCCTCCGGCAGGTCGAAGGGTGGGCGGTTGGTCTCGGCCAGCCCCGAGATGAAGAAGATCACCGACATCGGCACCATCACCAGGGCCATGGCCTTGGCCGTCAGCCCGCCCGGGCCGCCGAACACGTACCAGTTCCAGAAGCCGCCGGACTGAAGGGTGACGATCTGCTGCAGGTTGAGCGTGCCGGCCAGGATGATCACCGTGACGATCACGAAGCCGATGGAGACCTCGTAGGAGACCATCTGCGCCGCCGACCTGAGCGAGCCCAGGAACGGATATTTCGAGTTGGACGCCCAGCCGCCCATGATGATGCCGTAGACGCCGAGCGAGGAGATGGCGAACAGGTAGAGCACGCCGACGTTGATGTTGGAGACCACCCAGCCGGGGGCCAGCGGGATCACCGCCCAGGCCCCGAAGCCCAGGGTGAAGGCGATCAGCGGGGCCAGCAGGAACACCACCTTGTCCGCGCCGGACGGGATGATGATCTCCTTCAGCAGGAACTTGCCGAAGTCGGCGAAGGATTGCAGCAGGCCGAAGGGGCCCACCACGTTGGGGCCTTTGCGCATCTGCACGCCGGCCCAGATCTTGCGGTCGGCCAGCAGCAGGAAGGCCAGCGACAGCAGGATCCAGATGATCACGGCGAGGATCTGCAGGACGGTGAGCACCGTCCAGCCGCCCGGCGTGGCCCAGAAGCTTTGCATCGCCTACTCCGCCGCGATCTTGGCGGCGCCCGAAGCCAGGGCGGCGCATTCGGCCATCGTCACGCTGGCCCGCGCGATCGGGTTGGTCAGGTAGAAGGACCTCACCGGGCTGGCGAACGGCGGGTCGGCGAGCGCGCCGGCCGAACCCAGGGCGCCGAGGTCGAGCGCGGCCGCGCCGGCCGGGCCGTCCACGTGGTCGATGCGCCCGAAGGTCGGGTGGTCGGCGAACAGCTTGCGGCGCAGGTCGTCCAGCGTGTCGTAGGGCAGGCGTGCGTCCAGCCGGTCCGACAGCGCCCGCAGGATCGCCCAGTCCTCGCGGGCGTCGCCCTTGGGGAACACGGCGCGGGCGGCGAGCTGCACCCGGCCCTCGGTGTTGACGTAGATGGCGTTCTTCTCGGTGTAGGCGGCGCCCGGCAGGATCACGTCGGCGCGGTGCGCGCCGCGGTCGCCGTGGGTGCCCATGTAGACGACGAAGGCCTTGCTGGCGGCGAGCTCGATCTCGTCGGCGCCCATCAGGATGAGCAGGTCCGCCCCGCCCTTGGCGACCATCTGCGCGGCCGTCTTGCCGCCGGCCTTGGGCGTGAATCCGAGGTCCAGGCCGCCGACCCGGGCGGCGGCGGTGTGCAGCACATTCCAGCTGGCGCCGAAGCTCTTGGCGACGCCGGCCGCGGCCTTCAGCACCGCCGCGCCGTCGATGCGCGCCAGGGCGCCCGCGCCGACGATGATGGCCGGGGCCTTGGCGGCCTTCAGCGCCTGGACGAAGTCACCCTTCTGGCGGGTGAGGCCGGTCAGGCTCTGCGCGCCGGCGCCCAGGTAGTCGTAGGGATAGGTCAGGTCGGCCTGTTCGCCGATCACGCCGATGCGCACCGCGCCGGCCAGCCAGCGCTTGCGCAGGCGGGTGTTGAGCACCGGCGCTTCCAGCCGCGGATTGGTCCCCACCAGCAGGACGACGTCGGCGTCCTCGATCCCGGCCAGCGTCGAATTGAACAGCCAGCTGGCCCGCGGGCCAGCGCCCAGCGCCAGGCCGTCCTGGCGGCAGTCGAGGCTCGCCACCCCCAGGCCGCCGAACAGGTCGAGGGCGGCCTTCATGGACTCCGCGTCCTGCAGGTCGCCGGCGATGACGCCGATGCGGTCGGGGGCGGTCGCCTTGATCTTCGCCGCGACGAGGTCGAGCACCTCGTTCCAGGCCGCCGGGCGCAACTTGCCGGCTTCGCGGATGTAGGGCCGGTCGAGCCTTTGGCGGGACAGCCCGTCGACGGCGTAGCGGGTCTTGTCGGAGATCCACTCCTCGTTGACGTCCTCGTTGATGCGCGGCAGCACGCGCAGCACCGCCGGCCCGCGGGCGTCGACGCGGATCGCCGAGCCCAGGGCGTCATGGACGTCGATGCTCTCGGTCTTCTTCAGCTCCCAGGGCCGGTAGTTGAACGCCCAGGGCTTGTGGGTCAGCGCGCCCACCGGGCACAGGTCGACCGCGTTGCCGCTCAGCTCCGAAGTCACCGCCTTGTCGAGATAGGTCGTGATTTCAACGTCTTCGCCGCGGGAGATGAGACCGATCTCAGGAACGCCGGCCACCTCGGTGACGAAGCGGACGCAGCGCGTGCACTGGATGCAGCGGGTCATCACCGTCTTGATCAGCGGACCCATGAACTTCTCTTCGACGGCCCGCTTGTTCTCGGCGTAGCGGCTGTCGTCGCGGCCATAGCCCATGGCCTGGTCCTGCAGGTCGCACTCGCCGCCCTGGTCGCAGATCGGGCAGTCCAGCGGGTGGTTGATGAGCAGGAACTCCATCACCCCGTGGCGGGCCTTCTTGACCATCGGCGTGTCGGTGAAGATCTCCATGTTCTCGGCGGCCGGCAGGGCGCAGCTGGCCTGCGGCTTCGGCGGGCCGGGCTTCACCTCCACCAGGCACATGCGGCAGTTGCCGGCGATGGACAGCCGCTCGTGGTAGCAGAAGCGCGGGATCTCCTTGCCGGCCAGCTCGGCCACCTGCAGGACGTTCATCCCGGCTTCGAACTCGACCTCGACCCCGTCGACTTTACATAGGGGCATTGAGGGCCTCTTTCATCTTGGCCTGCAAGGCAGAGCTGTACATCGAGAGACGGTCTTTATCAGCCAGGACAATCCGTGCGTATTCGGCGTGACGCTGGATATGGCGCCGAATTACCCGCAACCAGCCGGCGTCGCGTGGGAAGGCCGACAGAAGCTCTTCGAACGCCAGAAAAATATAGGACACGTGAATACGATAGACTTGCTCGTCTTCTTCACTGTCGCTTTTCGGCCGTCCGAGCACATGGGCAGGGTGCGACATATATAATTCGAGATTCCTCTGCCAGAGATCCCGCGCTGCCTTACGCTTATTGAAGAAGAAGGTGCTGATCGCCGTAGTGACGCTCACCAACAAGGCCAAGCCGCTTATCGCGAGCGTGACGATGTCCTTCGTCTCCAGGTCCATCCGCCCTACTCCGCCGCGACCTTGGCGCCGGCGTAGGAGCCGGGGGCCGCGCGATATCGGGTGATCCGCTCTTCGATCTCGGGGCGGAAGTGGCGGAACAGGCCCTGGATCGGCCAGGCCGCGGCGTCGCCGAGCCCGCAGATGGTGTGGCCCTCGACCTGGGAGGCGACGTCCAGCAGCAGGTCGATCTCGCTCATCTCGGCCTCGCCGGTGACCATCCGCTCCATCACCCGCCACATCCAGCCGGTGCCTTCGCGGCACGGCGTGCACTGGCCGCAGCTCTCGTGCTTGTAGAAGTAGGAGGCGCGCGCGATGGCCTTCACCAGGTCGGCGTCCTTGTCCATGACGATCATGGTGCCGGTGCCGAGGCCGGAGCCCCTGGCCTGCAGGTCCTCGTAGGTCATCACGGCTTCGTCGCACTCGGCGGCGGGGATCATCCGCACCGAGATGCCGCCGGGGATCACGGCCTTCAGGTTGCCCCAGCCGCCGCGCACGCCGCCGAAGTGGTCCTCGATCAGCTGGCGCACGGAGATGCCGACGGCCTCCTCGACGACGCAGGGCTTGTTCACATGGCCGGAGGCCGCGAACAGCTTGGTGCCGGTGGACTTCTCGGTGCCGAAGCCCGCGAACCACTCCGCCCCGCGGCGCAGGATCGTGCCCACGACGGCGATGGTCTCGACGTTGTTGACCGTGGTCGGGCAGCCGTAGATGCCGGCGCCGGCCGGGAACGGCGGCTTCAGCCGCGGCTGGCCCTTCTTGCCCTCGAAGCTCTCCATCAGGGCGGTCTCGTCGCCGCAGATATAGGCCCCGCCGCCGTGGGTGACGCGGACGTCGCAATCCCAGCCGTGGATGTTGCCGGGGCCGATCAGCTTGGCGGCATAGGCCTGCTTGATGGCCGCGATCAGCCGCTCGCGCTCATGCACATATTCGCCGCGGATATAGATGTAGGCGGTGTGCGCCCGCATGGCGCGGCAGGCGATCAGGCAGCCCTCGATCAGCAGGTGCGGATCGTTGCGCAGGATGTCGCGATCCTTGCAGGCGCCGGGCTCGCTCTCGTCGGCGTTGACCAGCAGGTAGTGCGGCCGCTCGCTCTCCTGCTTGGGCATGAAGGTCCACTTCAGGCCGGTGGCGAAGCCCGCCCCGCCCCGGCCGCGCA
>JAQGIV010000175.1 GCA_028290945.1 Phenylobacterium sp.
GCGCGCTGGGCGGCGGCCTGATCGGCGAGGCGTTCGGCATCCGGACCGCCCTGGTGGTGGCGGCGGCCGGCCTGGCGATCGGCCCGGCGCTGGCCGCATTCAGCCCGCTGCGCGCCCTGCGAAAGATTCCTAGGACTTAGAGCCGCCCGGCGGAAACACACGGCCTCGCTTGATCGTTAAGCGATCAGCGCCTTAGCGCGGCGCGATATCTCGAGGGAGATGCACCAATGAAGACCATCCTGCTCGCCGCCGGCGCGGCAGCCCTGGCGCTGAGCGCCACCGCGGCCGACGCCAAGCATAGCAAGAAGCACGCGATGGGCGGCTCGGCGGCCAGCCCGTCGCAGCCGATCCCCTACGCCCAGCTGGACGCCTACCTGAAGGCCTCGCCCAGCAAGCGGGCGTCCAACGACTGGTGGTCGGGCTCGGCCTCCACCGGCGTGAGCGCCAACGCCTCGACGACCGGCGCCTCGACGCCGTCGGCCACGGCCGGCGGCGACACCACCGCCGGCGCGTCCGGCTCGGTCACGGCGCCGACCACCAGCGGCTCGGCCAATGCCCCCGGCACGGTCAACCCCGCCCCGAGCGCGACATCGTCCACCAGCACGACCCCGCCGCCGAAGTAGGGACGATCGGGCTCCTCCCAGCCGGAGGAGCCCATCTTTCCGATCCAAGGGCCTAGCGCCGGCCCTCGGCGAACTCTTCGATCATCGTCCCGAAGTCGTGAAGTTGGCTGGGGGCTAGACGGTGAAGATCCAATTCCCGGTGAGGCTGCTCATCTGCACGCCCACCAGCACCATCTGGTCGCCATTGCCCATGTCGATGACGGTGTCGGCGCCGATCTGCGCCACCGTCCAGGTCGTGCCCACGTCGACCTGCACCCGATCGCCCTCGGCCAGGTTGAAGTCCAGCACCCGGTCCATGCCGGCGCCGGAGAAGGTGTGGAAGGTGTCGGCCCCCGCGCCGCCGCTGATGGTGTCGTTCCCACGGTCGCCGGACAGCCAGTCGTTGCCCTGGCCGCCGAACAGCACGTCGTCGCCCTGGCCGCCGCGGACCAGGTCGCCGCCCGCACCCGCCACCAGGGTGTCGTTGCCAAGGTTGCCGTAGAGGATGTTCTGCCCTGTGTGGGCGAAGACCAGGTCGTTGCCCTGGCCGCCCACCAGCCAGTCGGCGCCGCCGGAGCCGCCGTCGATGGTGTCATTGCCCTGGTTGCCGTTGATGTCGTCGAAGCCCGCGCCGCCGACGATATAGTCGTCGCCCAGTTCGCCGCGCAGGTAGCTGACGCCCGGGGCGGCCTGGCCTGCGACGCCGGGCGCGAGGCCGGCGTAGATCACGTCATTGCCGTCGCCGCCGAGCAGGCTGTCATTGCCGCCGCCGCCATAGAGCAGGTCCGCGCCGGCATAGCCGTGCAGCACATCCGCGCCCGCCCCGCCGCCGATCACGTCGGAGCCGGCCAGGATGGTCTGGAAGGCGATCTGCGTCTGGTCGAAGGCGAGCCAGGTCTCGAACTGGCCCACGAAGGTGTTCGGCAGGCTGAGGTTGAGCTGCAGCACGGTGGCGCCGGCGCTGTTCACGTCGGTGAAGGTGAAGTGGGTCGCGAGGCCTCCGACCAGCAGGCCGTTGACGTCGTAGGTGAAGCCCGTGCCGACCAGGTCGAAGCCGAGCCCGCCGGCGCCCGCCGCGGCGATATCGACGCCCGAGGCGGCGGTGACGATCGCCGGGCCCAGGTCGCTGAGGTGCGAGGCGTCCAGGTTTCCGAAGATGGAGCCGTGCGCGCCCGTGCCGGCCACGCTCGGGGCGGCCGGCTCGATGGGCGCGGAGAGCGTGGTCGGCAGCGCCGGGCTCGCCGGCAAGGCGCCCAGGTTGCTCACCGAGATGTCGGCCAGCACTCGGCCCTTCAGCACCACGGCGTCGTCGGCGACGCCATTGTCATTGCCGCTGTCGGCGAACACCACCACGTCGGCGCCCACCTGCACGGCCACGAAGTTCTTCAAGCCCGCACCGATGGCGGTGTTGGCGATCACCTGGGCCGAGGCGAGGTCGGGGGCGCTGGTCGCCAGGAAGTCGCCAGCCATCTGGCCGGCGTGGGCGAACACCAGGGTGTCGCTGGAGCTCCAGTCCTGGATGGTGTCGGCGTGGGCCGGATCGGCGCCCGATTCTCCCTGGCCGATGACCATGCGGGCATTGCCGCCGCCGGTGACGATCAGGTCCTGGCCGGCCCCGCCGTCGAGGGTGTCGCCGCCGCCGGAGCCGGTGAGCGTGTCCGCGCCCGCGCCCCCGGCCAGGCTGTCCGCGCCGGCGGTTCCCGTCAGGTTGTCGCCGAAGGCCGAGCCCACCAGGCCCTGGAAGTTGCTGAAGCTCGCCGCCCCGGCATGGCCCGACGACAGGTCCGCGGTGACCCCGCCCGTGGCATGGGCGAAGGAGAGCAGGTTGGTCCCCGCCCCGCCGTCCAGCAGGTCGGCTCCGCCGCCGCCCTCGACGGTGTCGTTGCCGAGGTCGCCCGAGAGAGTCTCGGCCCCCGCGCCGCCGCGGATCAGGTCATTGCCGTCGCCGCCGTGCAGCGCGCCCTGCAACACCCCGACGCTGCCGGAATAGGTGTCATCGCCGGTCCCCATGTCCACGACGCCGGTGATCGCGCCGGAATTGTTGAGCTGATTGTTGACGTTGCCCAGGTCGCCGGAACTGCCGAGCACCACGCGGCCGATCAGCTGGCCGGAGTTGTTGATCACCGGGGCCGTGGTCGACAGGGCGACGTCGCCCTTGATCACGCCGGCGTTCGAGAAGCTGCCGTTGAAGCCCCAGCTCACCCCGGTCGACGAAGGCGTGACGAAGGGATTGCTGGCCGGTCCCGTCGCCGTGGCCTCGATGGAGCCGGTGTTGACGAACGAGCCGCCGACGTTGGCGCTGACGCCCACGGCGCTGTTCGCGCCGGTGACCTGGATATGGCCGCTGTTGACGAAGCTGGCCCCCGTCTGCAGCCCCACGCCGGTCGCGTCGGAGACGCTGGTCACCGTGATCGTCCCACTGTTGTTCATGGACGTTGCGCTGAGGACGCCTATGGCGCTCGAGGCCTGGCTGGAGACGGTGATCTGGCCCTGGTTCACCACCCGCTCGCCGGAGCCGTAGATACCGGTGGCGCTGGCGACCACCGAGGTGACGCTCAGCACGCCGGTCGAGCCGACGGTGATCTGCGGGCCGGGAGAGCTCGAACCGGTGACCTCGATGCCGTTGCCGCGCACGCCTGCCGAGGTGAGTTCGTTGACGTTGAGCGTCCCGTTGAGGGTGAAGCTGAGGCTGGAGTCGGCCGGCATGGTCAGGCCGACGCCGTCGGTGATGTTGTCCACCTCGCCCGCAGGGATCGTGGTGCTGGTGGTGATGGCGATCGGCAAGGTCTCGGCTCCAACAGAAGGCGCGACCCTGCAGACCCCACATGGCCGATCGCAAGCTTGGCCGCTCCGTGCGGCCCAGCGTCAGACTCGCCCGGCGCCGCGCCGGGCTTGCCGATTTCCGGAGCCCCCTGCCCCTGTCACCGCACGGTGGAGCTTCGCCCAGCGATCCGGAGCCCGTCAAGGATGAGCGCGAGGCCGGGCCTCTACCGCGTGAACTTCTGGAACTTGATGCGGTGGGGGATCAGGCTGTCGGCGCCGAGGCGGCGCTTCTTGTCCTCTTCGTAGGCTTCGAAGTTGCCCTCGAACCAATCCACCTGGCTGTCGCCCTCGAAGGCCAGGATGTGGGTGGCCAGGCGGTCGAGGAAGAAGCGGTCGTGGCTGATCACCACCGCGCAGCCGGGGAAGTCCTCCAGCGCGCTCTCCAGGGCGCCCAGGGTCTCCACGTCCAGGTCGTTGGTGGGCTCGTCGAGCATCAGCACGTTGCCGCCCGCCGCCAGGGTCTTGGCTAGGTGCACGCGGTTGCGCTCGCCGCCGGAGAGCAGGCCCACCTTCTTCTGCTGGTCGGCGCCCTTGAAGTTGAACGAGCCCACATAGGCGCGCGACGGGATCTCGCGCCCGCCGACCTTCATGATGTCGAGGCCGCCGGAGATCTCGGCCCAGACGTTGTTGTTCGGATTCAGCGTGTCGCGGCTCTGGTCGACGTAGGCCAGCTTGACGGTCTCGCCCAGGCGCACGCCGCCGGCGTCGGGGGTCTCCTGGCCGGTGATGATCTTGAACAGCGTGGTCTTGCCGGCGCCGTTGGGGCCGATGACGCCGACGATGCCACCCGGCGGCAGCTTGAACGACAGGTTCTTGAACAGCACCTTGTCGCCGTACTCCTTCTCCAGGTTCTCCACCTCGATGACCAGGCTGCCGAGCCGGGGGCCGGGCGGGATCTGGATCTGGGCGAAGGTCTGCTTGGCGTTCTCGGCGGCGTTCTGCAGCTGGTCGAAGGCGGCCAGGCGGGCCTTGGACTTGGTGCGCCGCGCGCTGGGCGAGGAGCGCACCCAGGCCAGCTCGCGCTCCATGGTGCGCTTCTTGCCGGCTTCCTCGCGTTCCTCCTGGGCCAGCCGCTTGGTCTTCTGCTCAAGCCAGGACGAATAGTTGCCTTCGTGCGGCAGCCCCTTGCCGCGATCGAGCTCCAGCGTCCACTTGGTCACCTGGTCCAGGAAGTAGCGGTCGTGGGTGACCAGGATCACGCAGCCCGGGAAGGCCTCCAGGTGGTGCTGCAGCCAGGCGACGCTCTCGGCGTCCAGGTGGTTGGTGGGCTCGTCGAGCAGCAGCATGTCGGGCTTGGCCAGCAGCAGGCGGGCCAGCGCCACGCGGCGGCGCTCGCCGCCCGACAGCTTGTCAACCGGCCAGTCGTTGGGCGGGCAGCGCAGGGCGTCCATCGCCATCTCGATCTTGGAATCGATGTCCCACAGGTCGCCGGCGTCGAGCTTCTCCTGCAGCGCGGTCATCTCCTCCATCAGCTCTTCGGAGTAGTCCTCGCCCAGCTTGGCGGCGACGGCGCTGTACTGGTCGAAGATCTGCTTTTCCTCGCACCAGGCGATGACGTTGCCCCAGACGTCGAGCTTGTCGTCGAGCTGCGGCTCCTGCTCGAGGTAGCCCCGCTTGACACCGTCGACCGCGAAGGCCTCGCCGGTGAAGTCCTTGTCGATGCCGGCCATGATCTTCAGCAGGGACGACTTGCCCGAGCCGTTGACGCCGACCACGCCGATCTTGGCGTCGGGGTAGAACGACAGCCAGATGTTCTCGAAGAGCTTCTTGGGCGCACCCGGGAAGGCCTTGGTCAGGCCCTGCATCTGGAAAATATATTGCTGCGCCATCGGGCGTCCGCGTCTCGCTATGTGAGGAAGTCGGCGAGCAGATAGCGGCGGCGCAGGGCCGGTGCAATGGGCGGCGGCCTTTCCCTCCCCTTCATGGGGCGGGGTAGAGCCCTATTGCTTGGCGGCGAGGGACGACGCGCCGCCGGCCTTGGCCGAAGCTTCGGAATTGCAGACCTTCAGGCTGCCGCCGGTCACTTCGCGGCCGCGGGCCGAATAGGCGGCGAGCTGGCCCAGCGCCGCGGCCACGCGCTTGCACTCGCGCACCGGGTTGTCGAGCGACGAATAGTGCGCCGCCTCGCCGGTGCAGGCGTCGGCCGCGCAGCTCCAGGTGACGCCGTTGACGGTGGCGGTGGTCGGCGCCGCGACTGGCTGGGCGAGCTTCGCCTGACCCTGGAACGCCGCCTGGGCGAAGGCGCCGGACGCAAACGACAGGCTGGCGGCCGACAGCGCCATGGCGCAGGCCGCGCCCCACATCTTGGAATTTTGCATTATTGTGATCCTTCGAGTAAAAAAGAGCACGACCGGTCGCTTACGGGGTAAGTGCACGATCGGTCACTTACTGTCAAGCATGGGAGGCTTGGCCGATGCGCAAGGGCGAAGCGACGCGGCTGCGCATCCTCGAGGCCGCCGCCCGGCAGGCGGCGGCGCGGGGACTGACGGCGGTCAGCCTGGCCGATGTGGCCGAGGTCGTCGGTCTGTCGAAGAGCGGGCTCTTCAAGCATTTCGACTCGAAGGAAGCCATGCAGCTGGCGGTCATCGAGCTGGTCTGCGCGCGGTTCATCGACTTCGTCTGGACCGCGGCGCGGGAGGAGCCGGCCGGCCGCGCGCGCCTGCTACGGGCCTTCGACCGCTGGCTCGAATGGGGCGAGCACGAGTGGGCCGACTGCGGCTGTCCGGTAAACGCCTTCATCGCCGAGCTGGACGACCAGCCGGGCCCCGTGCGCGACCTCCTGCGGGAGCGGCTGCAGGTGTTCCGCGCCACCGGCATCGGCGAGATGCGCCGCGTCCGCCAGCCGCCGCTCACCGAGGCCGAGGCCCAGGCGGCCTATTTCCAGATGCGCTCCTTCGTGCTCGGTCACGCCGATGCGCGGCGGATGATGGGCGATCAGGACGCCCGCGACCCGGCCCGCGCGGCCTTCGAAGCCATGCTCGATCGGGTCTCCGCGGTCGCCGCCTGACGGCTTGGCCTTAGGAACCCTGCCCTGTGCTTTTGCGTAAGTCCTGACAACGCGCGGCGGATTCTCGCCCGCGACCGGACACGTGAAGAGGACACCGCCATGCATAAGGACGAGATCAAGGGGGCGGCCAAGGACATGAAGGGCTCCATGAAGGAAGCCGCCGGCAAGGCCACCGGCGACCGCAACCTGGAAGCCGAAGGCGCCGCCGACCGGACCATGGGCAAGCTGCAGAAAGGCGTCGGCAACCTGAAGGACGCCGCCCGCAACGCGCTGAAGCACTAGCCGCCGGCTCTGACGCGTTTCCGTTGGGGATAAGGGGCCGCGCCCACGGGGTTGCGGCCCCTTCCGCCGGCCTGGCGCTCAGGTGAAGAAGATCACCACCACCAGCACCAGGGCCGCGATCCAGGCGGTCTCGGCGACCATCAGCGCCACCGGCCGCCAGCCGGCCGCCGCCAGGTCCTTGAACGAGGTCTTCATGCCCAGCGCCGCGATGGCGGTGACCAGGCACCAGCGGGAGACCTCGCTCGCCGCGTCCACCACCGGCTTGGCCAGGAACCCCAGGCTGTTCAGCGCCACCAGCGCCGCGAAGCCGGCCAGGAACAGCGGGAACGGCGGCTTGCCGCCCACGGACCCGCCTTTGCCGCGGGCGACCACCAAGGCGATGGCGAACACCACCGGCAGCAGCATCGCGACCCTCAGCAGTTTGACATAGGTCGCCACGTCGCCGGTCTTCTGCGAGATCATGTAGCCGGCGCCCACCACCTGGGCGACGTCGTGGATGGTGCCGCCCAGGAACAGGCCGGCCCGCGGGTGGTCGAAGCCCAGCGCCGTCACCAGCATCGGATAGAGGATCATCGCCAGCGTCGAGAGCGCGGTGACCACCACCACCGCCAGGATCACGTCGCGCTCGCTCTCCTTGGTCTTCGGCAGCACCGAGGCGATGGCCAGGGCCGCCGAGGCGCCGCAAATGCCCACCGCACCGCCCGACAGCACCCCGAACGAGCGGCTGAGGCCCAGAGCCCGCGACGCCACGAAGCCCAGCAGGAGGGTCGAGGCGACGCCGGCCACCACCATCAGGATCGGCGTCGCCCCCAGCGCCAGCATCTGCTCCACCGTGATCCGCGCGCCCAGCAGCGCCACGCCGGTGCGCAGGATGGCCTTCGACGAAAACTCGATGCCGGCGACGCAGCGGCCTTCCTCGTGCAGGAAGTGGAAGGCCATGCCGAACAGCAAGGCGAACAGCATCACCGGCGCCGTGTAGTGCTGGGCGAGCCAGGATGAGGCCAGCGCCACCGTCGCGGCCGCCAGCACGCCGGGCCAGACCTTGGCGACCAGGCTCCGGCCGGGCAGGCCGGCGCGCGGCGGGGCCGCCACCTCCGGCAGGCCTTCCATGCCGTCGAAGGAGCGGAACATCCGGTGGGCGGCGGCGGTGTCGGTGTCGAAGTCGGTCATGGATCCCAGTCCGTGCCGTCCTTCATACAGCCCCCGCAGCGAGTCGGTCATCGACGCTGGCGTGGGCGCACGCGTACGGCCATAAAAGCCCCTCAAGTCTTTCGGAGTGGGGCATGTTCAGACACCTAATCCCGGCCGCCCTGGCCGTGGTCTTCGTCGCGGGCGCCGCCAGCGCACAGCCCGTGCCCCTCAGCCCCTACGCCTCGGCCGGCGAGGCCCAGGCCGCCATGCAGGCCGGGCGCACCACCTCCGAGGCCCTGGTCCGCGCCGACCTGGCCCGCATCCAGCAGCTCGACCACGCCGGGCCGCGGCTCAACGCCATCATCGCCCTCAACCCGCACGCCATCGCCGACGCGCGCGCCCTCGACGCCGAGCGCCGCGCCGGCCACGTGCGCGGGCCGCTGCACGGCGTGCCGATGCTCCTGAAGGACAACATCGAGACCGCCGACGGCACGGCGACCACCGCCGGCTCCCTGGCGCTGGCCCACAACGTCACCCTGCGCGACGCCCCGGTGGCGGCGCGGCTGAGGGCGGCCGGCGCGGTGATCCTCGGCAAGACCAACCTGTCGGAATGGGCCAACTTCCGCTCCACCAGCTCGATCTCCGGCTGGAGCGCCATGGGTGGGCTGGTGCGCAATCCGCACAGCCTCGACCGCACCGCCTGCGGCTCCAGCGCCGGCTCCGGCGCCGCTATCGCCGCCGGCTACGCCTCGGCCGCCATCGGCACCGAGACCGACGGCTCGGTCACCTGCCCCGCGGCCATGAACGGCATCGTCGGGCTGAAGCCCACCGTCGGCCTGGTGTCGCGGCGCTACATCGTGCCGATCTCCGCCGAGCAGGACACCGCAGGTCCCATGACCCGCACCGTCGCCGACGCCGCCGCCGTGCTGAGCGCCATCGCCGGCTCCGATCCCGGCGATCCGGCCACTAAGGACGCCGACGCCCACAAGAGCGACTATCTCGCCGGCCTCAATCCGGGCGCGCTGCAGGGCGTCCGCATCGGGGTGATGCGCGGCGTGGTCCGCAACTCCACAGCCGCGGACGCGGCCTATGACGCGGCGCTGGCGGCGCTGAAGACGGCCGGCGCGGTGCTGGTCGACGTGAAGCTGCCCGACCAGAAGGTGCTCGGCGACATCGGCGGCGCGGAGGTCGCCTCGCTCTCGGCCGAGTTCAAGGCCTCGATCAACGACTACCTGGCCGGCGCCCCGCCCTCGGTCACCGCCCGCACGCTCGACGCGCTGATCGCCTTCGACAAGGCTGAGCCGCGCGAGATGGCCCTGTTCGGCCAGGAGATCTTCGAGCGGTCCGCCAAGGCTCCGGCGATCACCGACCCCGCCTACCTCGCCCAGCGCGACAGCGCCCGCAAGCTGGCCCGCCAGTCGCTCGACCAGATGCTGGCGGAGAACAATGTCGTGGCCCTGGTGGCGCCCGGCGGCGGCCCGCCCTCGATCGTCGACCCGGTGAACGGCAGCCGCTTCTTCGGCTCGCCCTCGGCCCTGCCGGCGGTGGCGGGCTACCCGCACCTGACCGTGCCCATGGGCGGCGCCAAGGGGTTGCCGGTCGGCCTGTCGTTCATCGGCCCGGCCTGGTCGGAGGCCCGGCTGCTGGCGCTGGGCTTCGCCTTCGAGCAGGCCACCCACGGCCGTCTCGATCCGACCTTCGTCCCCTCGCTGGCCGCCCGCCCGGAGATCGCCGCGGCCTACGATCCGCGCTGAGCCCCTTGCCGAACGGTCCGCGCGGGCCAATCTGGTCTGGGCCGGGCCCCGTTCTTTGCCGCGTCGCAATATTGTCGCGGGGTGGTGACGTTCCTGGCTGAAGGCTGCTACCAACCACGGTTCGTAAGCGCGCGTCGGCGGCGCCGCCAGTTCACGAAGGACGAAAGCCCTGGCCAGACTCTGGAACACGTCCGCCGGGCGCAAGGCGCGTAAGCGCCGACTGTCCGGGTCCAAGGACAAGGAGCGGGCCGCCGCCCTGTTCCTGGCTGCGTCGTCCAGCGTCGAGAAGCGCAAGGCCCGCCGCGCCAAGGGCAAGGGCGCGCCGGGGACCGCGCGGCTGGTGCGCTTCGACCCGACCGAGGTGCTGCGCTTCGGCGGCGACGAGGAAGCCAGCTTCCACCTCATCGACACCACCATGATGTACGCGCCCCGCTCCGGCGGGGTGAAGCGCTACCTCACCGCCAAGCGCAGCTGGCTGGAGAAGAAGCGCCGCGACATCCGCCACACCCTCGTGGTCCCCGGCGCCCACACCCGCGCCGACGGCCCGGGCCTGGTGACCGTCGCGGCCACCCGCCTGCCGTTCGGCGACGGCTACCGGATGCCGGCCAGCGTGACCAAGTGGGAGGCCGTGCTGCGGGTGCTGCAGCCCGATGTCATCGAGGCCGGCGACGTCTTCGTGCCGGGCCACGCGGCGTTGGAGGCCGGCGAGGCGATCGGCGTGCCGGTGGTGGGCTTCTGCCACACCGACGCCGCCGCCTTGGCCGCCCTGCACCTGGGCGACTGGGCCGAGGGGCCGACCTTCAACTTCTGGGCCCAGGCCTATTCGCGCTTCGACGCGGTGGTCGCACCCTCCTGGCACACCGCCTCGCGCCTGGCCGAAGCCGGCGTCGAACGGGTCCACGTCCATCCGCTGGGCGTCGACACCGACCTCTTCCATCCGAGCCGCGGCGACCGCGACCGGCTGCTGAAGCGCACCGGCCTGGCCGCCGACAGCCGGTTGCTGGTGTTCGCCGGCCGCCCGGCGCGGGAGAAGAACATCGAGGGCATGATCGAGGCCGTCGAGAAGCTGGGCGATCCCTACCGGCTGGTGCTGATCGGCGCCGGCCAGGGCGCCCGCTATTCGAAGCAGGTGGTCAGCCTCGACTTCGAGCGTGAGCCCGAGCGGCTGGCCGCCGTCATCGCCTCCTGCGACGCCTTCCTGCACGCCAACGAGCACGAGATCTTCGGCCTGGTGGTGCTGGAGGCCATGGCCGCCGGCCTGCCCGTCGTAGGCCCCAACAAGGGCGGCGTCGGCGAGTTGATCGACGAGGCGGTGGGCCAGCACGCCGCCACCTCCGATCCCGGCGACCTGGCGGAAGCCATCGAGGCGCTGTTCGCCCGTGATGTGGGCGCCATCTCCGAGACGGCCCGCCGGCGCGCCGTCGCCCGCCACAGCTGGGACGCCACCTTCGACGGGCTGACCAAGCTCTATGCCGACCTGATCGGCCGCGCCCCGCGCCGCGAACCCCTGGCGCTGACCGCCTAGTCGCGATCGCGCCTTTTCGTGGTCATGCCCAAGGACTAGATCACCCAGATGCGCACCGAGACCCCCCAGGCCATCCGGCTCTCCGACTATCGCCCGCCCGCCTTCCTGATCGATGAGGTCGCCCTCGCCTTCGACCTGGCGGCCAACGCCACGCGGGTCAGGGCGACGCTGAACGTCCGCCGCAACGGCGCATCGACGGAGCCGCTGAGACTGAACGGCGAGCGGCTGAAGCTGATCTCGGTCGCCGTCGATGGCCGCCCGCTGGGCGAGGCGGAACGCCAGGTCGACGCGGAATATCTGACCATCCCGGACCTGCCCGACGCCTTCGTGCTGGAAACCGAGGTCGAGATCGACCCGGAGAACAATACGGCGCTGGAAGGCCTCTACATGTCGGGGGGCCGCTTCTGCACCCAATGCGAGGCCGAGGGCTTCCGCAAGATCACCTACTGGCCCGACCGGCCCGACGTGCTGTCGCGCTTCACCGTGCGCATCGAGGCCGACAAGGCCTTCCCGCACCTGCTCTCCAACGGCAACCTGGTCGACACGGGCGAGCTGCCGGGCGGGCGCCACTACGCGGTCTGGAACGACCCCTTCCCCAAGCCCTGCTACCTGTTCGCCCTGGTGGCCGGCGAGCTGGACGTGCTGGAGGACAAGCTCGTCACCATGAGCGGCCGCACGGTGGACCTGCGGATCTTCGTCGACACCGGCATGGCGCCGCGCGCCGCCTACGCCATGGACGCCCTCAAGCGCTCGATGAAATGGGACGAGGAGACCTTCGGCCGCGAGTACGACCTCGACCTGTTCATGATCGTCGCGGTGCGCGACTTCAACTTCGGGGCCATGGAGAACAAGGGGCTGAACATCTTCAACTCCTCGCTGCTGCTGGCCGACCCGGCGACCGCCACCGACATGGACTACGAGCGCATCGAGAGCGTCGTGGCCCACGAATATTTCCACAACTGGACCGGCGACCGGATCACCTGCCGCGACTGGTTCCAGCTGTGCCTCAAGGAGGGCCTGACGGTCTTCCGCGACCAGAGCTTCTCGGCCGACATGCGCGGCCACGCCGTGCAGCGGATCAAGGACGTGAAAGCTCTTCGGGCAAGGCAGTTCGCCGAGGACCAGGGGCCGCTCGCCCACCCCGTGCGGCCGTCGAGCTACATGAAGATCGACAACTTCTACACCGCGACCATCTACGAGAAGGGCGCGGAGGTGATCCGCATGCTGAAGACCCTGATCGGGGACGAGGCGTTCCGGGCCGGCATGGACCTCTATTTCGAGCGCTGGGACGGCCACGCCACCACCGTCGAGGAATTCATCAAGTGCTTCGCCGAGGTGTCGGATCGCGATCTCTCCGCCTTCTTCACCTGGTACGAGCAGGCCGGCACGCCGCGCGTGCGGCTCGCCAGCCGCTATGACCCCGCCAAGCGCACCTTGGACGTGGAGATCGCCCAGGAGACCCCGCCGACGCCCGGCCAGCCCACCAAGCAGCCGGTGCCGATCCCGGTGCGCCTGGGCCTGCTGGACCACGATGGCCGGACGCAGGCCTTCGAGCGCGATGGCGAGGCGGTGGACGAGACGGTGATCGTGCTCGACAAGGCCAGGACCAAGGTCCGCCTGGAAGGCATCGACCGCCCGCCGGTGCTCTCGGCGCTGCGCGGCTTCTCCGCCCCCGTGGTGCTGACCAGCGACGCCGAGCCCAAGGACCGCTACGTCCTGCTGGCCGGCGACCCCGACCTGTTCAACCGCTGGGAGGCCGGTCAGGAGCTGGCCCGCGAACTGATCCTCAGCCGCGCCCAGGGCCACCCCGACGACGTGGGGGAGGAGCGCTTCGCCGAGGCCATGGGCCGGACGCTGGCCGACCAGGCGGCCGATCCCGCCTTCAAGGCGCTGATGCTGATCCTGCCGTCCGAGCCGGACCTGGCGCTGGCCCTGCAGCCTGCCGACCCCGCCGCCATCCACGAGGCCCGCGAGGCGTTGCGCCTGCGGCTGGCGGTGCACCTGGAGGACGACCTGCGCCGGCTGCATTCGGGCCTGCAGGAGGCCGGCGAGTTCTCCGCCGAGGCCGCCGCGGCCGGCCGCCGGGCCCTGCGCAACGCCGCCCTCGAGCTGCTGGCCGCCAATCCGCGCGCCGAGACCGCGGAGCTGGCCGACGGCCACTACCGCGGGGCCGGCAACATGACCGACGCCATGGGCGGGCTGAACGCGCTGATGCTGATCGGCGGGCCGGAGTTCGAGGCCGCGCTGGAGGACTTCTACGCCCGCTGGCAGTCCGAGCCCCTGGTGGTCGACAAGTGGTTCGCCATCCAGGCGCGCGATCCCGACGAGGGCGCCATCGGCCGCGTCTTGGGCCTCACCGCCCACCCCGCCTTCGACGCCAAGAACCCCAACCGGCTCCGGGCGCTGGTCTCCACCTTCGCCAACTTCAACCCGGTGCGGTTCCACGATCCGAGCGGCGCCGGCTACCGGTTCCTCGCCGACCAGATCCTGGCGGTGGACCGTTACAACCCCAATATCGCCGCCCGGCTCGTCGACCCGCTGGGCGGCTGGCGGCGCTACACCCCGGAGCTGGGCGCCCTGATGAAGGCCCAGCTGCAGCGCATCGCCCGGGCCGAGCCCCTGTCCAAGAACGTCTTCGAGCTGGTCACCCGGGCGCTCGGCGAGGATGGCGGGGGCTGAGACAATCAAGCGCCGCCGTTCTTAATGACGGGGTGACTCTGTCCGCCTAGACTCCTCCCCTGCTTCGGCTGATTTGGGGGCCATAGAGCGCGTGGCAGACCGGCCATCGAGATCGCGCGGCGAACGCGCTGAGGGAGGCGCCGCCCGGCCGCCGACCCAGCGCTTCGTGCGCGTGGCGATCGGCGCGACGCTGGCGCTGCTGGGCGCCTATGGGGCGGCCGCCGTGCGCCGGCTGGAGTCGCCGCCCGAGACCGGGCTCGAATTCATCGCCTGGCTGGCCGCGCCGTTGCTCATCGCGCTCGGCCTCGGCGTCGTGCTGGTGGTCGAGGCCCGGCGCATGGAGAAGGCGCACGCGGCCTCCGCCGATTCCGAACAGCGCTTCCGCATGGCCGTGGAGGCCGCCCGCTGCGGCATCTGGGAGTGGGACCTCACCACCGACAGCATCTTCATGTCCGACGTCACCGCCGCCCTGTTCGGCTGGCGCGGCGGCGTGGTGGAGGGCCAGCAGGTGCTCGACCGCGTCTCGCCCGGCCACCGCGACGGACTGCGCGACGCGCTGGCCACCGCCGCCGTCTACGGCGGCTTCGACGTCTCCTTCCGGGTGCCCAGCCTGATCGGCGGGCGGCCGGTGTGGATCGACGCCCGTGGCCAGGGGTTCGGCAAGAGCCGCGAGGGCGGCTACGCCCGGATCATCGGCGTCGCCCTCGACGTTACCGAGGAGCGCCTGGCCCAGGCGCGCGCCCAGGCCGCCGAGACCCGCCTGCGCGACGCCATCGACAGCGTGTCCGAGGCCTTCGTGCTGTGGGACCGGCGCGGGCGGCTGTTGATGTGCAACAACGCCTACCGCGAGTTCTTCTCGCTGGAGCCGCGCCTGCTCAAGCCCGGCGCCAGCCACGACGCGGTGGAGCGGGTCGCCGACCTGGCGGTGCGCCAGTGGCTCAGCGGGCCGGAGGGGGCGCAAGGGGTGCGCGAGGCCGAGCTGATCGACGGCCGCTGGGTGCAGATCTCCGAGCGCC
>JAQGIV010000131.1 GCA_028290945.1 Phenylobacterium sp.
CGAAGGACTGCATGTGGGCCCGCTTGGCCTCGATCTTGACTCGCGCGGACTCCTGCAGGCGCAGCTTCTCGGAGAGCTGCCGCTCGAAGTCGTCGTAGCCGCCCGGATAGAGGGCCAGCTTGCCGTCATTCATGTGCAGGATGTGGTCGACCGAGTTGTTCAGCAGCTCACGGTCGTGGCTGATGATGAAGGCGGTG
Organism: Phenylobacterium sp.; assembly: GCA_028290945.1. Classification (GTDB taxonomy): domain Bacteria; phylum Pseudomonadota; class Alphaproteobacteria; order Caulobacterales; family Caulobacteraceae; genus Phenylobacterium. The sequence continues at coordinate 198 of JAQGIV010000131.1, forward strand.
TGCGGGTACTTGCGCAGCAGCGCCTCGAGCCAGAGCGCGCCTTCCAAGTCGAGGTAGTTGGTCGGCTCGTCGAGCAGCAGCAGGTCGGGCTCGGCGAACAGCGCCGCGGCCAGCGCCACCCGCATGCGCCAGCCGCCGGAGAACTCGGCCATCGGCCGGGTCAGGTCGGCGTTGGAGAAGCCGAGGCCCGCCAGGATCTCGGCGGCCCGCGACGGCGCGCGGTCGGCGTCGATGTCGATCAGCCGGGCGTAGATCTCGCCCAGCCGCTCGGGCTCGGCGGTCTCCAGCTCGTCGAGCAGGGCGGCCCGCTCCACGTCGGCGGCGAGCACGGTCTCCAGCAGCGGCACGGGCGTCGCCGGATGCTCCTGGTCCACCGAGCCGATGCGCGCCTCTCGCGGCAGGCCGATGTCGCCCTCGCCGTGGCTGAGCTGGCCGAGCACCAGCTTGAACAGGGTCGACTTGCCGACGCCGTTGCGGCCGACCAGGCCGACCTTGGCGTCCTTCGGCAGGGTGACGGTGGCGTGGTCCAGGAACCGGCGGCCCCAGGCGTCGAAAACGAGGTCTTTGATCTGGAGCATGGGATCGGGAATCGAACGGGCGGGCGCGGATGCGCCACGCGCAGGAACTGCGGGATGGGCGGAAGGATCAGGATTGCAAGCCGCGCCGCCGCCTGATCCGGCGCGCTGCATAGCAGAAGAGTTGCGGCCTTCCCACCCGCCATGTCGGGTACGCCTTGGCGAGCGGGAACAGTCCCTATATAGAGCCCGCCACCTCGCGGCCCTTGGATGACCTGGGGCCGCGCCCCGTCTCCCATTTTGGAAGCCCAGACTAGACCATGACCGAACGCACCTTCTCGATCATCAAGCCCGACGCCACCAAGCGGAACCTGACGGGCAAGATCAACGCCGTGATCGAGGACGCCGGCCTGCGCATCGTCGCGCAGAAGCGCATCCAGATGAGCCGCGCCCAGGCGGAGAAGTTCTACGAAGTGCACGCGGCGCGCCCGTTCTACGGCGAGCTGGTGGAGTTCATGACCTCCGGCCCGGTGGTCGTGCAGGTGCTGGAAGGCGACAACGCTGTCGCCAAGTACCGCGAAGTGATGGGCGCCACGAACCCCGAGCAGGCGGCCCCCGGCACGATCCGCAAGCTCTATGCGAACAACGTCGGCGAGAACTCGGTCCACGGCTCCGACAGCCAGGACAACGCCGAGCTCGAGATCGTCCAGTTCTTCACCGAGGCCGACATCGTCGGCTGATCCCGCCCAGCCTGCGCGGCCGGGAAAGTCCGGCCGCGGGGGCAACCCGAACCGCGCCCGGGGGGTTTTGGCGCGTACACGAAAGATCAAACCCCTTTGAACATGCGCGACCCCAAACTCGGGAGCTTTTCCGACCGCCTGAATTCGCAGGCGGAGGCTCGGAAGGCTCTGCTGGAAAAATTCAAGCCGAAGCCCACGGTGCGGCCTGAAACCTTCGAAACCCGCGAGCAGCGCAAGGCGCGTGAGCTCGAAGAGGTCCGCGCCAAGCGCGTGGCCGACAAGGAAGAGGCCCGCCTGCGCGCGGAAGCCGCTGCCGAGGAAGCCCGCCTGGCGCTGGAGAACAACGAGCAGCATCAGCTCGACCTGAAGCGCGCGGAGCGGAAGGACCGCAAGTCCGCCGCCAAGGCGGACGCCCGGGCGCGGCGCGAAGCCAAGTCGGCGCAGCGGCGCTAGGGCTACTCGTCCCCGCCGCCGCTCAGGCGGCGGGACATGTCGCCGTAGTAGCCCTGGATCAGGAGCTCGACGGTGTCGCCCTTCTCCTCGGCCTCGAAGGCCAGGTCCTTGGCCATCTGGATGGCGCCCGAGCGGGTCAGGCCGCGCTCGATGGCTTCGCCGTCCTTGAAGACGGTCCAGTCGCCATCCTTGAGCGTCACCGCGTATTGAACCATTCGCTCGTCCCTCGCGATAAGCTTCAGCGTAAAACCGCGCGGAAGGTTCCCGCAGGTGAAGATCGGGCCGCGACGCCGACGATCGAGGGATTGCTGGCCTGAGTCCTTGCCCGGCTCAAAGTCCGAGTTGGCGAACACCGCCATTGCTCAGGCGAATGTCTGCGAGAACCTAGCTCTCCAGGAGGACCGGCTGGCCATGCGGCGTGCGCAGGTAGGCGGCCTCCCAGGCGTGCTTGCGGGCGGCGAGCGCCTCGGCGCCGGCCAGCCGCTTGGCGGTGACCATCCGCTCCAGCGCCGCCAGCCAGTGGTGGTAGTAGCGCGCGCCGTCGTCGGCCGGTCCGGCGGCCTTCAGCTCGTCCGACAGGGCCTGCGCCCATTCGCGCCAGGTGAAGGCGCCCTGCTCATGCAGCTGCACCGTCAAGGCGAAGGCCTGGGCCTGCCAGGGCTCGGCGAACACCGGGCCTGCGGCGTCGCGCGGCAGGCCGGGCAGGGCGGCCGGATCAGGCGCGCTCAAGGTAGGGCTCCCAGAGGTCCAGATGAATGCTGTCGCGCGGGCTGGCGGCCTCGCCCCACAGCTCCGGGGCCGTGAAGCGGACGCTGTAGAGGTGGCGCGGATCTTCGCCCTGGCCGTGGGCGTTGGCGTCGGGGAAGACGTGGGCCCCGCGCCAGGCGACCACCTGGCCGGCATGCCCGCGGACGTAGCGGGGCAGGCGGGTGTGGCCGGTGGGATTGAGGTTGCGGCAGCGGACCGCGTCGCCGACCTGGAACGCCGGCTGGGTGGGCGTCTCGCGGAGGTAGGAGGCCGGTCGGGTCATGGCCGGCTGGACGGCCTCGGCGGCCAGGCGTGGCTCGGCCTTCGGGCCCGGCGCGGCCCGGCCCTGCGCCAGTTCGGCGAGCGTCACGAAGGCCGACTTCAGCAGCAGCTCGGTGAGCGAGCGGAACCACTTCTCATAATAGGTCATCGCCAGATACTGCGGGCCGGGGATCAGCTCGCGCTGGTGGCGGCCGGCATCGATGTTGCCGCGGGTCGGCGAGGCGATGGTCAGGGCGTGGACGCGGCCTTCCCAAGGGTGGTGGAACACCGGTTCATCGGCCTCAGGCGCGATCGCGCCCAGCCCGTGCATGCCGCCCATGTCGTGGACGCCGTTCACAGCCGGGCCGTGCCGATCATGCCGTCGCGGGTGACCAGGGCGGCGAGCGCGGCCTCGTCCAGCCCATCGGTCCCGGCCGGCCGCTCGGGGATCACCAGGTAGCGCACCTCGGCGGTGGAATCCCACACCCGCAACTCGATGTCGTCGGGCAGGGCGACGCCGAATTCGGCTAGCACGCCGCGCGGATCGATGACGGCGCGGGAGCGGTAGGGCGCGGACTTGTACCAGACCGGTGGCAGCCCCAGCACCGGCCACGGGTAGCAGGAGCACAGGGTGCAGACGACCAGGTTGTGGACGCCGGGCGCGTTCTCCACCGCCACCATGTGCTCGCCCTGGCGGCCCGCGTAGCCCAGCTCGGCGATGGCGGCGGTGGCGTCCTCGTGGAGCCGAGCTCGATAGGCGGGATCCGACCAGGCGCGGGCCACCACACGCGCGCCGTTGCGCGGGCCCACCCGGTGCTCGAAGTGATCGACGATGGCGTCCAGCGCCGCGGGATCGACCAGGCCCTTCTCGACCAGCAGCGACTCCAGCGCCTTGACCCGCAGCTCCATGTCGGAGGGCGGGTGCTGGCCGTGATCGTGGCCGTCCTCGGGGTCGTGGTGGTCGTGCGCCATGGCGGCGCAGAGTGGCCGATGGCGGGGCGCTTTCCAAGTGACGGATCGGGAGATCGGCGCGATGCTTCCTGGCGAGGAGACCTGCCATGGACGAGCCGCACCTCATCTACTTCGCCGATCCCATGTGCTCCTGGTGCTATGGCTTCTCCCCGGTGATCGAGGAGATCCGCAAGGCGTTCGGCCGGGGGCTGCCGGTGCGCACGATCATGGGCGGCCTGCGTCCGGGCACGGAGGAGCCGATGACCGCGGCCGCCAAGCGCGAGGTCATCGGCCACTGGACCCATGTGGCCGAGGCGACCGGCCTGCCGTTCGACGCTCACGCCCTGGACCGCGAGGGCTTCCGATACGACACCGATCCGGCCGCCCGGGCCGTCGTGGTGGTCCGCCACGAGAGCGAGGAACTGGCGGTGAGCTATCTGGCCCGCGCCCAGCGCGCTTTCTACGCCGAGGGGCGCGATGTCACCTCCGGCGAAGTGCTGGCCGACGTGGCCGCCGAGCTTGGCCTCGACCGGGCGGGCTTCCTTGAGCAATGGGGCTCGGAAGAGGCCAAGCAGGAGACCTGGCGCGACTACGCCATCTCGCAGCGGGCCGGCGCCACGGCCTTCCCGACCCTGGTCGGCGGCCCCAACGAGGCCGGGGTCTACGGCGTCGTCACCCGCGGCTACGCGCCCGCCGAGCAGGTGGCGGGGGTGCTGAAGGACTGGATCAGCCGCATCGCCGCCTGAGGCAGGCCCACTTGCCCCGGCGCGAGCGCCGCTGTTAGGTCCGCGGCCATGCCCCTCCTGACGGTCACCCGGCCGATCCTCGACCTGCTGGCCGCCCACCCGGTGTTCCACAAGCCTTATGGCGGCGAACGCTGGAAGCTCGGCGACAAGCTGGCGCTCGACGAGAACTGCACGCTGGAGCCCTATACCCAGATCTTCGGCGGCCACTCCCTGCCGCTGGAGATGGGCGCCTTCTCCTACAGCCACTCCGACCTGCGCCACTACGTGGCCGTCGGCCGCTATTGCTCGATCGGCCGAGACGTCAGTTGGCTGGCCGGCAACCACCCCCGAGATTGGGCGACCACCTCGCCGATCGCCTACAGGTCGGACGGCGCCCTGCCGGCCATCGCGGCCTATGCCGAGAAGCACCCCGAGGTCATCGCCGAGCGGGAGTTCCCGGATTTCGCGCGGGTCACGGTGATCGGCCACGACGCCTGGATCGGCGACCAGGCGATGATCCGCCAGGGCGTGCGCATCGGCCATGGGGCGATCGTCGGGGCCCGCGCCCTGGTGCTCGAGGACGTGGCGCCCTACGCGGTGGTGGCCGGCTCGCCAGCGCGGGTGCTGCGCCTGCGGCTGGCCGAGCCGCTGGTCCCGCGGTTCCTGAGCACCGCCTGGTGGCGGTTCGCGCCCGAGGCCATCCAGCAACTGCCCATCGAGGAGCCGGAGCGGTTCATCGACCAGTTGGAGGCGCGGCTGGCCGGCGACCCGCCGCCGCTGCTGACCCTGCCAAGGCTGGGCTATGCCGAGTTGCTGGCGGCCAGCGAAGCCGGCTGAACCCGAGTAAGAGCGGCTGCTCCGCGGCCGCCGGCCGTGCTAGTTCATCCAGATGACCGATCGCCCCAAGGACGCCGCCCCCGAGACCCCTATCGAACGCGCCCTGCGCATGAAGAAGGCGGCGCTCGAAACCAAGCCGAAGCCGCCGGGCCGGGGCAAGTTCGCGCCCAGGCAGGCGGCGGGCATGGCGGCCGGCGCCTCGAAGCCGGCGACGCGGAAGTAGTCGCGCCGATCACTTCATCCGCGCAGGCGGGTTGCGGCCGAGGTCCTGGATCAGCTTGGTGAGCATATAGAGCCGGGGCGTCACCGTGCTCAGGACGAGGTACTCGGCGTCAGAGTGGAAGCCGCCGCCGACGGGCCCCAGGCCGTCCAGCGCCGGCACGCCGGCGTCGGCCGCCATCGCCGATTCAGAAGCCCCGCCATTGCCGGCGGTGGTGAGCGGCATCCCCAAGCCCGCGTAGATCGCCTGGGCGCGCGTCGCCAGCGCATCCGTCGCCGGGTTGGAGGCGAGCGGCGGGTAGGCGGGCTCGCGGCTGATCGTCACCTTGGTGTCGGGGATGGCGGTGGTGAGGGCGTTCTTCTCCAGCACCGCCTGCACCTGGGCGACCTGGCCCCGCTCGCGCACGCGGACATTGATCAAGGCCTGGGCGTCCTCGGGGATGATGTTGTTGCGGGTCCCGGCGCTCATGACGGTGAGATTGGCGGTGATGCCGTCGCCGGATTTCGGGAAGACGTCGTCGGCGCCCAGCTGGTGGATCAGCTCCAGGGCGGCGTTGCGGCCCTCCTGCGGGGCGATGCCGGCGTGGGCCGCGCGGCCCTTCACGTCGATGTGGAAGGTGGTCGACCCCTTGCGCCAGACGGTCAGCGCGTCCGGCGGATCGCCGGGCTCGAGGTTCAACTCCACGTCGGCGTCCTCGAGCAGCCGGCCGATCAGTTTCTGGGTGCCGGGCGAGCCGCGCTCCTCCGAGGTCTCGATCAGGAAGGTGACCTGTTTGAAGTCCTTGAAGCCCTGGTCGTGCAGGATTTGCAGGGCGGTGATCCCCTCGATGACCCCGCCCTTCTCGTCGGAGACGCCCGGCCCGTAGGCCTTGTCGGCGTCGGTGCGGTAGGGCCGTTTGGCGACCGTGCCGGGGCCGAACACGGTGTCGATGTGTCCGATCATCAGGATGCGGCCCTTGCCGGTCCCGCTCATCCGGGCGACCAGGTTCTCCGGCAGGCCCGGGGCCTCGGCCGGGACGGCCTCGACCGTCATGCCCAGCGCCTTCAGGCGCGGGATCAGCACCGCCTCGACCTTGCGGCCGCCGTCGGCGTCGCCGGTGCCGGAATCGATGTCGACCACCTGCTGCAGCAGCTGCAGCTGGCCGGGGCGGGCGGCCTGCGCCGCCGCCCAGACCTTGGCGTCCCTGGGGACCGGCTTGGCCGGCGCGGCCTGGGCCGGGCCGCAGGCCAGCAGCACGGCCGCGCAGGCCGCCGTCAGATAGATCGAACGCATGGAACTCTCCCCCGCAGGTACAGGCTTCAGCATGGCTGTCCCGCGGTTTTGATCAAGGCGCAAGCCGTCTCGGCTCCCTTGCGCCGACGCGTCAGGCACGCGATATCCTTGAGGAACAATGCGGGCGGATTCCGCTCGCCGACGATTTCTCCAGAAGGGCTTCCCCCGATATGCGTGACCCCGTCACCACTGCGCTGGGCCTGGTGCCGATGGTGGTCGAACAGACCAGCCGCGGCGAGCGCGCCTACGACATCTTCTCCCGCCTCCTGAAGGACCGCATCGTCTTCGTGGCCGGGCCCATCGAGGACAGCATGGCGGCGCTGGTCTGCGCCCAGCTGCTGCACCTGGAGGCGGAGAACCCGAAGAAAGAGATCCAGATGTACATCAACTCGCCGGGCGGCATCGTCACCAGCGGCCTCGCGATCTACGACACCATGCAGTACATCAAGAGCCCGGTGATCACCCTTTGCCTGGGCATGGCGGCCTCCATGGGCTCGTTCCTGCTGATGGCCGGCGAGAAGGGCCAGCGCATCGCGCTGCCGAACTCCCGCATCATGGTGCACCAGCCCTCCGGCGGCTTCTCCGGCAAGGCCACCGACATCCAGCGGCACGCCGAGGACATCATCAAGACCAAGCGCCGGCTGAACGAGCTCTACGCCAAGCACACCGGCCAGCCGATCGAGGTGGTCGAGGAGACGCTGGATCGCGATAGCTTCATGTCGGCCGAGGAAGCCCGCGACTGGGGCCTGGTCGACCACGTCTGGGAACGCCGCGAGGGCGACGACAAGTAGGCCTGAGCGCCGGTTCGGAGATTTAGGGGCGCCCGCCGGCGACGGCGGGCGTCTTTCGATTCTGGCCGCGGAAAACGCAGAAAGGGCGCAGAAGGCGCGGGCGCCATTTCTGCGAGAGTCTGCGTTTTCTGCGGTGATCTGCTGCGCTTCGCGCGGGTCAGGCGAGGCGTTCGCGGGCCAGGGCGAGCAGGGTGGTCTGCCCGCCGGGCGCGGTCACGTCGATGCGCTCGAAGTCGCCGTCGTCGGGCCCCCGGAGGTCCGCGAACAGGCCCTTGGGATCGTGGTGGAAGTGCAGGAAGGCGCGGGCCTTGCGATAGAAGGTCCCCGGCGTCCGCTCGGTGAGGCCGGGCAGGGCGCGGAGCTGGGCCAGCAGGCCGACGAGGGGTTCGAGGTCTTCGGGTCGCGCGTGCCTCATGACTTCGCCTGAGGTGTTCCGGTGAACACACGATAGCCCTTGATCTCGGCCATCTGCAGCATCTCGCGGTCGCCAGAGGTGTCGCCATAGGCGGCCTTCAGTGCGACGTCGGGCCCGAAGGCGGCCTGCAGCCTTGCGACCTTTTCCGGCCCGCGGCAATTGGGCCCGGCGAAGGCGCCGGCGACGCGGCCCTGGGCGTCATAGGCCAGCTCGGTGGCGATCAGCCGGTCGGCGCCCAGCTTCTCGGCGAACGGCGCGACCACGAAATCCGGCGAGGCCGAGACGATCACCAGCCGGGCGCCCTCGGCCCGCCAGCGCCGCCAGGCCGCCAGCGCATCGGGCCGCAACAGCTTGGGCGCGAAAAGCTCGGCGAAGGTGTGGGCGTCGTCCTCCAGCTCCGCCTTGGGGACGCCGCGCAGGAATTCGCCCACCGCCTGGGCCTTGATCCGCCCGCGGTCGCGGTGGACCAGGTAGGCGAGCGCGCCGGGCGCCAGCCGCAGGAGGCCCAGGCCATGGCGGAGCGGCCCGGCGCGCCATCGCAGGAAGGCGGTGAAGCTGTCCCTGGTGGTGAGCGTGCCGTCGAAGTCAAAGGCCACCAGCGGCGGCTGCGGCCGGTCCCCGAGCTTGCGGCTTCGATCTTGTGCCATTTCGAGCCGTTTCCCATTTAGCAATGGAAGCGTCCACAGATGAGGCGCTGCGCCGCCAATTGTCGCTCCGGCTAGCGAAGGCTTGTGATCCTTAGGCGGATCGGGGAATGTCAAGACTTAGACAACCCGCGGCGCGTATTCTGCATTGATGGGGTGAGCCGCCCCGAAGGGCGATGCAGGGCTTGCCGGCCCCCCGGGTCGCCTAGAGAGTGAGAAACGACCATGACAAAGGCCGCGAGCGGAGATTCAAAGAGCACGCTGTACTGCTCTTTCTGCGGCAAGAGCCAGCATGAGGTCCGCAAGCTTATCGCGGGCCCGACCGTGTTCATCTGTGATGAATGCGTCGAGCTGTGCATGGATATCATCCGCGAAGAACATAAGATCT
>JAQGIV010000169.1 GCA_028290945.1 Phenylobacterium sp.
GCCGGCAAGCCGCAGCACATCGACCTGCGGATGAAGCTGCACGCCCGGCTGATCGACGAGCTCGACCTCTCCAAGCTGGAGAAGCTCGAGGAGGCGGAGCTGCGCCGCCAGGTGATGACCCTCACCGTCGACTTCGCCCGCGGCGAGAAGCTGGCCCTCAACACCGCCGAGCTCGAAGAGCTGGGCGCCTCGATCTACGACGAGATGGTCGGCCTGGGCCCCATCGAGCCGCTGCTCAAGGACGACACCGTCAACGACATCCTGATCAACGGGCCCTTCCAGGTCTACGTCGAGCGGCGCGGCGAACTGGAGCTGACCCCCGTCCACTTCCGCGACAACGACCACCTGCTGCGCATCGTCAACCGCATCGTCGCCGGCGTCGGCCGCCGCATCGACGAGAGCCAGCCCATGGTCGACGCCCGCCTGCCGGACGGCAGCCGGGTCAACGCCGCCATCGCCCCGATCGCCATCGACGGCGCGGCGGTCTCCATCCGCAAGTTCTCCAAGAAGCCGTTCGGCCTGGAGAAGCTGGTCGAGTTCAAGGCCATGCCCCTGTGCGTGGCCGACTTCCTGCACGGGGCGGTGAAGGCCCGGGTCTCCACCGTCATCTCCGGCGGCACGGGCTCGGGCAAGACCACCCTGCTCAATGCGCTCTCGGCCGCCATCAGCCCCGGCGAGCGGCTGATCACCATCGAGGACGCCGCCGAGCTGCAGCTGCAGCAGCCGCACGTGGTGCGCATGGAGACCCGCCCGCCGAACATCGAGGGCAAGGGCGAGATCCGCCAGCGCGAGCTGGTCAAGAACGCCCTGCGCATGCGCCCCGACCGGGTGATCCTCGGCGAGGTGCGCTCGGAAGAGGCCTTCGACATGCTGCAGGCCATGAACACCGGCCACGAAGGCTCCATGGCCACCATCCACGCCAACAACCCGCGCGAAGCCATCGGCCGCCTGGAGCAGATGATCGCCATGGGCGGCCTGAACCTCAGCCCCGACGCCATGCGCGGCCAGATCGCCTCGGCCATCGGCATGATCGTGCAGGTCAACCGCCTGTCGGACGGCAAGCGCAAGGTGACCCACGTCACCGAGATCGTCGGCATGGAGGGCCAGGTGGTGCAGATGCAGGACATCTTCGTCTTCAACCGCACCCACACCGATCCCGACGGCACGGTGCACGGCGAGTTCCGCGCCACCGGCCTGCGCCCCCGCTGCCTGGACGAGATGCTGCGCCGCGGCATCCCCTACGACGTGGCGAACTTCGATCCCTCGAAGCCCCTGAATTGAGAAAGGGGGCCTGACCATGGGCGCCGACTGGAAGACCCTGTTCCTGGTGCTGGTGGCCGCGGCGGTGTTCACCGCCGCCCAGGCCGCCATCGGCCTGATGACCACCGCCACCGAGCGGCGCAAGCTGAACCAGCGCCTGAAGGTCGCCGACAAGGTCGACGGCATCTCCGCCCTGGTGATCGAGCTGCGCAAGCAGCGCGGCCTGACGGCCAGCGGCGAACGGGCCGGGCGGCTGCAGTGGCTGTCCAAGCTGATCGTCGCCTCGGGCCTGCCCTACGACCAGAAGAAGTGGCTGACCTACGCCGTGCTCAGCGCCGCGATCGGCGCCGCGGGGGTCTTCGCCCTCAGCCACAACCTGCTGTTCGCGCCGGCCGGCGCCCTGGTGACCGGGGTCGGCCTGCCGATCTTCTACCTGAGGTTCGTCGCCGCCCGCCGGGCCAAGAAGCTCGGCTTCCAGCTGCCGCAGGCCCTGGAGATCATCGTCCGCTCCCTGGAGGCCGGCCACCCGGTGCCGACCGCCATCGCCCTGGTCGGCCGCGAGATGAGCGATCCGGTGGGCTCCGAGTTCGGCATGGCCGCCGACGAGATCGCCTATGGCGCCACCCTGGCCCAGGCCGTCGAGCGGATGTCGGAGCGCTGCCAGCACCCGGACGTCGACCTGTTCGCCGCCACCGTCAGGCTGCAGGAACGGGCCGGCGGCAACCTCACCGGCCTGCTGAAGCTCAACGCCGCCACCGTGCGCGACCGTCACAAGATGCGCCTGAAGATCAAGGCCGCCTCGGCCGAGGGCCGCGCCTCGGCGATGATCCTGACCTCGGCGCCCTTCGTGGCCTTCGGCCTGATCAACGTCACCAACCCGCACTTCTACGGCGACGTCAGCCACGAGCCGATGGTCCGCTACGGGCTGATCGGCCTCTTGGGCTGGCTGGGGGTCGGCAACCTGGTCATGCGCAAGATGATCGACATGCGGCTGTAACCCGATGGCCTCCCTCACCCTCGAAAACCTGATCTATGTGGCCGGCCTGCTGCTGGTGGCCGGCGCCCTGGCCGGCGGCGGCTGGCTGGCGTTCGGCGAGGTCCGGCTGCGCGCCGTGCGCCGCACCCGGCTGGCGACCGCCACCGTCGGCGGTCGCGCGGGCGGCGCCATCCCCGGCGCGGTGATCGGCGACCAGCTGCTGGCCGGCGTCCGGCGGCTGGGCCAGCAGAGCGCGGTGCGCGACCCGGCCAAGCTCTCGCTGCTGCGCACCCGCCTGATGCAGGCCGGCTTCTTCAGCCGCGAGGCGCCGGTGATCTACCTGGGCGCCCGCGCCGGGGCCCTGGCGCTGGCCACCCTGGGCGTGATCCTCACCCTGCCGATGATCGCCGGCGGCAAGGGCATGGGCGGCCTCATGGTGGCCTTCGCCTTCGCCGGCGCGGCCATCCTCGGCCCGGACTTCGTGCTGAACTCGCGCCGCACCCACCGCGAGCGGGAATATGCCGACGGCTTCCCCGACCTGCTCGACCTGCTGGTGGCCAGCGTCGAGGCCGGCCTCAGCCTCGACGCGGCCGTCGCCCGGGTGACGGAGGAGCTGGTCCGCCGCTATCCGAACCTCACCGTCCACCTGCGCGCCCTGACCCTGGAGCTGCGCGCCGGCCGGGCCCGCAAGGACGCCTGGCAGACCTTCGCCGAGCGGCTGGGCATCGACGACGCCCGGGCGCTGGCCACCATGCTGCGCCAGTCCGAGGAGATGGGCACCAGCCTCGGCGAGACGCTCGGGGTGTTCTCCCAGGACATGCGCGCCAAGCGCATGCTGAAGGCCGAGGAGAAGGCGCTGGCGCTGTCGGCCAAGCTCACCGTGCCGCTGATCCTGTTCATCTTCCCCTGCCTGCTGGGCTCCCTGATGCTGCCGGCCGCCGCCCGCCTGGCGCACGTCTTCCCGAGCTAGGGGAGCACCTCGGCCCCGGTCGGCGCGCAGGAGAACTTCACGTAGTCGTCGCGCGGCGGTCCGGGCTGGACGCCCAGCTCGCGGGCGCGGTCGAGCTGGCGGCGCGCGTTGCGGGCGTTCAGCCATTCCAGGTAGCGCACGACCTCCACCTCCTGGCGGAGCAGGGCGACGTCCGCCGGACCCAGCTGCTTCGGCCCGTTGTTCAGCACCGCAAGCTTCGCCCAGGCCTCCTGTTCCTTGGCCGCCCACTCGCGCATGTTCTCCAGCTGGTCGTACCAGACCCCCAGCGCCGCGAGTTCCGGCCGGGGGAAGTGGGTCAGGGTCTGGGAGGCGCGTTCGGCCTCCCATTCGCCTCGCAGCAGCAGCCGGCCGGTCCCCTGGACGTTGAGCTGGCTGCTGCTCACCGCGCCGCCCCTCGCGGCCGCCTCGGTCAGGGCGCTGGCCAGGGCGATCCGCCGCTCGACGCAGGGCGCGATGGTCATCCGATCGCGCAGATAGGCGGCGTTGAAGGCCATCTCCCGATGCAGCGACGCGCGGGCGGACTGCACGGCCTGCTCCCAGCGCAGGTGTTCGACGAGCTGCTCAAGGCCGATGGCGATCAGGATGCCGAGCACCACCACGGCGATCTCGCCGAGGAACTCGCGCAGATTGTGGAACGGCTTCGGCTTGTGGATGTCCAACGCTTGCCCCCTGGCCCCGGGGACCTTTGTACCGGTCCCGCGCCTTGGCGCCACCCGCGCGCAGCGCCGTCAGGGTTCAAACCGCAGAAAACGCCGAAAAGCGCAGAAATCCCGCCGCACGGTCCCTCTGCGTCCTCTCTGCGTTTTCTGCGGTTCAAAAAACCCTTGACGTAGAGCTTCATATGTTCTACTTTTGTTCTCATGTCGGCCGCCGATCTTGCGCGCGAACTGGACGAAGGGCTGAAGCAGCTCTTCCAGGCCGGCCTCGCGCTCAGCCTGCAGGTGCAGGCGGCCGCCATGGCCGCCGAGCCGCAGGAACAGGCGAGACTCAGCCTCACCTTCCACAGGCTCGCCAGAGGCGTCCGCCAGACCGCCGCCCTGCGCATGAGGCTCGCCCGCGAGGCCGAACGCTCGCAGCGCGAAGTGGCCGAGGAGGTCGTCCAGCTGGACCAGCGCCGGCTCGACAAGCGCAAGGCCCACGTCAAGGCCGCCGTCGAATGCCTGATCTGGACCGAGGCCGAGAGCCCCGAGGCCTACGAGACCTTCAACCTCGACCTCGAAGAGCTCCTCACCATCGA
>JAQGIV010000056.1 GCA_028290945.1 Phenylobacterium sp.
GGAGCGCCCGCCCCGCCGCGACGACCGCCGCCGCGGCCGCGACCGGGAGGATCACGAGGACCGCGACGGCGTCGTGGGCTTCGGCAGCGACGTGCCGGCCTTCCTGAGCCGCCCGCCCGGTCCGCGCCGCTCCGAGGACTAGCGGACGGCCTTAACCCGGCGTTTGGCTCTGCCGGGTAGGCTGATCCTCAAAGGCGCATCGTCGCCGACCGGCGGCGTCACGCTTGGGGGACCAGAAGGATCATGTCGGCCGACGTGGAAACCTCGCTCCGCGCGCCCAAGGCCTACGACCTGGCGCGTCAGGCGATCGCCGCCATGGAGGCCAACAAGGTCTGGCCGACCGCGCTCAATTTCGAGCTCTGGGTGCACTATCTGGCGGCCAAGGACAGCCCGCTGGGCGCCGAGATCGACCAGATGCTGGAGGCCGGCGAGCCGTTCACCGATTCGGTCGGCGAGACCCTGGCCGCCAAGTTCCTGCCCAAGCAGAAGCTGTCCGGCGAGATCCTCGACGCCGGCGACGCCCTGTCGAAGGAATTGGACAGCGTCACCCGCGCCATCGAGAGCGCCCGGGAGTCCAGCGAGGCCTACGGCCAGGAGCTGGCCAACGCCTCGGAGTCGCTGGCCACCGAGGACACCGGCAACATCAAGGCCATGGTCGACACCTTGACCCAGGCCACCCAGCGCGTGCGCCAGGAGAACGAGACCCTGGAGAGCCAGCTGGCCGACACCAAGGACGAGGTCGGTCGCCTGCGCGAGCACCTGGAGCAGACGCGCCGCGAGGCGATGACCGACGGCTTGACCAGCCTGGCCAACCGCAAGGCCTTCGACGAAGCCCTGGAGCGGGCCTGCGAGCAGGCCGAGGCCGAGGGCGGGATCCTGAGCCTGGCCGTGCTGGACATCGATCACTTCAAGGCCTTCAACGACACCTGGGGCCACCAGACCGGCGACCAGGTGCTACGCTATGTGGCGAGCGTCATCGGCCGCTCGGGCGACGCCCCGCGCACCGCCGCCCGCTACGGCGGCGAGGAGTTCGCCCTGATCTTCCCCGGCGAAGGCGCGCGCATGGCCCTGTCCATCCTGGAAGAGATCCGCGCCGAGGTGGCCTCGCGCGTCCTGAAGCGTCGCTCGACCAACGAGGACCTGGGGGCCGTCACCCTGTCGGCCGGCCTGGCCGAGCGCCATCCCGGCGAAGGCCCCGCCAGCCTGGTGGAACGCGCCGACGCGGCGCTCTACGCCTCCAAGCGCGGCGGCCGCAACCGCACCTCCGCCGCCGACCCGATCGCCGCGGCCGCCTGACCAACCGACGTTTTCGCTAGGCTTCCGCGGGGGTATGCTCCCCTAAGATCGGGCGCATAAGCCCGAGGGAGGACGCCATGGACGGCAATACGGCAGCCGCGAAGGTCAAGACCGAGGTCAGGGACCGGGTCGGCGTGATCACCCTGTCGGACCCCTCGACGCTCAACGCCGCCGGCGTCGAGCTGATGACCGAGCTGCAGGCCGCGGTCGACGGATTCATCCACGACGAGGCGGTGCGCGCCATCGTGATCACCGGCGAGGGCCGCGGCTTCTGCTCCGGCGCCAACCTCTCCGGCGGCAGCGTCAGCCGCGGCGGCGGCGCCTCCAAGGGCCCCAACGAGGGCCTGATCAAGGTCTACAACCCCTTCGTCAGCACCCTGCGCCGGTCGCCAAAGCCGGTCGTGGCGGCGGTGAACGGCGTGGCGGCGGGCGTCGGCGTCTCCCTGGCCCTGGCCTGCGACCTGCTGGTGGCGGCCGAGAGCGCCTACTTCCTGCTGGCCTTCCGCCGCATCGGCCTGGTGCCGGACGGCGGGGCGACCTGGCTGCTGCCGCGGCTGATCGGCAAGGCGCGAGCCATGGAGCTGATGCTGCTGGGCGAGAAGCTGCCGGCCCGGACGGCCCTCGACTGGGGCCTGATCAACCGCTGCGTTCCCGACGGCGAGCTGATGGCCAAGGCCCTGGAGCTGGCCACGGCGCTGGCCAACGGGCCGAGCTCGCTGGGCATGACCCGCAACCTGGTCTGGGACGCGCTGGACGCGCCCTGGCACATACAGATCGAAGCCGAGGCCTACGCCCAGGGCGACGCCGCCCGCAGCGAGGACGCCCGCGAAGGCATCATGGCCTTCGTCCAGAAGCGTCCGGCCGAATTCAAGGGGAAGTAGCCATGAAACTGGTCCTGACCATCGCCGGCGCCCTGATGGTGCTACTCGGCGGCGTGTGGATCCTGCAGGGGATCAACATCCTGCCCGGCAGCTTCATGACCGGGCAGACACAGTGGGCGGTCTATGGCTGCGTGCTGGCGCTGGCCGGCATCGGCGTGATCGTCTGGGCGCGGCGCAGGCCGGCCGCCTAGAGCTCGCTCGCCCGACGACGCAGCTTCTGGAACTCCGCCTCGATCATCCGCTCGCGGATGTTCTCGCCGTCGGCATAGACGGCCACCGCATGCGCCGCGAGCCCGACCCCCCAGCCGAGCATCGGCCAGTAGAACCACAGATGGTCAGGGCTGGTCGCCAGATTGATCAGCAACAACCCGGCGTTGACGACCGCATAGGCCAACAAGTGGCTGCGAAAGCCGAGCTTCATATCGGCGCGGCGGGTGGCTAGGCGGCGAAGATCTGCGTCGTCGGTCATGTGCGGCTCCTCGGACTTAGGGGAGCATAACGCCGCTCGGCGGGCTTAATCCAGCTTGGCGGGCTGGATGGTGACGCTCTCGCCGCAGCCGCAGGCATCCGTCTCGTTGGGATTGCGGAACACGAACTTGGCCGCCAGTTTGCTGACCTCGTAGTCGATCTCCGAGCCGATCAGGAACAGCACGGCCTTGGGCTCCACCAGGATGGTGACGTCCTTGTCCTCGATGATCTCGTCCAGCGGCTCGATCTTGTCGGCATACTCCAGGACGTACTCCTGGCCGGCGCAGCCGCCGTTCTTCACGCCAACCCGCAGACCGGCGTAGGGCTTCTCGGCCTTGCCCATGATCTCCTTGACGCGTGCGGCGGCGGCCTCGGTCAGGGTGACCACCTTGGGCCTGGGACGGCGCCCGCGCGGGGTTGGGGTGACGGAAAGCTCGCTCATCAGAACATGTTCAATTGCAGCTTGGCCTCGTCGGACATCCGCGAGGGGTCCCATGGCGGATCGAACACCAGCTCGACCTTGCAGGAGCGGATCTCGGGGATCTCCTTGACCGCGTCCTCGACCCAGCCCGGCATCTCGCCGGCCACCGGGCAGCCGGGGGCGGTCAGCGTCATGTCGATGACCACGTCCTTATCGTCGGAGACGTCGACCTTGTAGATGAGGCCGAGCTCATAGATGTCGACCGGGATCTCCGGATCGTAGACGGTCTTCAGCTTTTCGATCAGCCGATCGGTCAGCGCGTCCAGCTCCGCCTGCGACAGCGGGGGGGAGGTCTTGGTTTCGATCGAGGCGTCATCCATGGGGGTCAAGCGAAGAAGGCCTGTGTCTTGAGGAGCGCGTCGACGAACGAGTCGGCGTCCTCGTGGGTGTTATATAGGGCGAAGGAGGCCCGGGCGCTCGACGTGACGCCGAAGCGCCGCATCAGGGGCTCCGCGCAGTGGGTCCCGGCCCGCACGGCGACCCCGTAACGGTCGAGGATCTGGGCCACGTCGTGGGCGTGGGCGCCTTCGACAGTGAACGACAGGATGGCGCCCTTCCCCGGCGCCTCGCCCAGCACCTTCAGCCAGTTGGCGCCGTTGAGCCGCTCGCGGACGTGGGCATAGAGCCGGTGCTCATGCTCGGCGACGGCGACGCGGTCGAGGCGGGACAGCCACTCGATGGCCGCGCCCAGGCCGATGGCCTCCAGGATCGGCGGGGTGCCGGCCTCGAAGCGGTGCGGCGGGTCGGCGTAGGTGATCTCGTCGAGGCTGACCGCGCCGATCATCTCCCCGCCGCCCTGATAGGGCCGCAGGGCCGCCAGCCGCTCGGCCTTGCCGTAGAGGATGCCGATGCCGGTCGGGCCATAGAGCTTGTGGCCGGAGAAGGCGTAGAAGTCGGCGTCGATGGCCTTCACGTCCACGGCCTTGTGGACGATGGCCTGGCAGCCGTCGAGCAGCACGACCGCGCCGGCCGCATGGGCCATGGCGGTCAGCTCGGTGACCGGATTGATGGTGCCCAGCACGTTGGACATGTGGCTCAGCGCCACCACGCGGGTGCGCGGGCCCAGCAGGCTCTGGAACGCCGCCAGGTCGAGGGCGCCCTCGTCGGTGACGGGACAGAACTTCAGCACCACCCCCTGCCGCTCGCGCAGGAAGTGCCAGGGCACGATGTTGGCGTGGTGCTCCATCTCGGTGAGCAGCACCTCGTCGCCGGCCTGCAGCGTGGCCCCCAGGCCCGCGGCGACCAGGTTGATGGCCTCGGTGCCGCCCTTGGTGAAGACGATCTCGCCGGGCTCGGCGCCGATGAAGGCCGCCACCGTCTTGCGGGCGCCCTCGTAGGCGTCGGTGGTCTCGTTGGCCAGCGTGTGCAGGCCGCGGTGGACGTTGGCGTAGGAGTGCTCCATCGCCCGGGTCATGGCCGCGATCACCGCCCGCGGCTTCTGGGCCGAGGCGGCGCTGTCGAGGTAGACCAGCGGCTGGCCGTTCACCTGCCGCGACAGGATCGGGAATTCGGTGCGGATCGCTTCGGCGTCGAAGGCCATGGTCAGCCCTTCAGCCTTTCCGCCGCCCAATTGCGCACGATCTCGCGGGCGCCCTCGTGGCCGATACGATCGATGACCTCGCCGATGAAGGCCTCGGTCAGCAGGGCGCGGGCCTCGGCGTCCGGAATGCCCCGCTGGCGGGCGTAGAACAGGGCGTCCTCGTCGAGCGCGCCCACCGTGTTGCCATGGCTACAGGCCACGTCGTCGGCGTAGATCTCCAGCTCCGGCTTGGCGTCCACCTCGGCGCGATCCGACAGGATCAGGGCGTGGTGCTCCATGCGCGCGTCGGTGCGGTCGGCGCCCTCGGCCACCACGATGCGGCCCTGGAAGATCCCGCGCGACTGGTCGCGGACCACGCCCTTGGCCATCTGCATGGTGACGCCGTCGGTCCCCTGGTGGGTGACGACGGTGGTCAGGTCGGCGTGGCGCTTGTCGGCCAGCAGGTAGACGCCGTCGAGGCGCAGCTTGGCGCCGCCGCCAGGATGGGCGACCCGCGTCTCGACGCGCTGGCGGCGCGCGCCGGAGAGCAGCACGCTCTGGCCATAGTCGGCCTGGGCGCCCAGCTGGACCTCGGCCTCGCTGACCGAAACGCCCTCGGCGCCGTCGGCGGCGAGCACGATGCGTTCCATGGCGGCGCCGTCATCAAGGCGGATCGCCAGGGCGGCGTGGGCCACATAGCCGCCGGTGTCGCCTTCATAGGTTTCCAACAGGGTGAGACGGCCGCCGGCCGCGACATGCACCTCGACGCGCGAGGTGTGCGCGCCGGCGCCGCGCGCCAGCAGTCGCAGGGCGATGGTCGCCGCCTCGCCGGGGCCGACCGCGATCCGCACGTCGTCGCGGCCGTTGGCGATCACGTAGGAGTCGCTCACCAGATGCTCGAACGGCCCCTGCCCCACGTCGCGCGGGTCGACCGGCGCCGACGGCTCGGGCACCACGCGGATCAGGCCGCGCAGGTCGGTCCAGCGCCAGTCCTCGTCGCGCTTGCCGGGCAGCTCGGCGACATCGCGGTCGCGTATGGCCTGGCCGAGGTTCAAGCGGCCCTCGCGTACTTGTCGTAGCCTTCGCGCTCCAGCTCGAGCGCCAGCTCCGGCCCGCCGGAGGCGACGATCCGGCCGCCGGCCAGCACGTGCACCCGGTCGGGGCGGATGTAGTCCAGCAGGCGCTGGTAGTGGGTGATCACCAGCATGGCGCGGTCGGGGGCGCGGAGCGCGTTGACGCCCGCGGCGACGATCTTCAGCGCGTCGATGTCGAGGCCGGAATCGGTCTCGTCGAGGATCAGCATGCGGGGGCTGAGGATCGCCATCTGCAGGATCTCCATCCGCTTCTTCTCGCCGCCGGAGAAGCCGACGTTGAGCGGCCGCTTCAGCATCTCGAAGTCGATCTTCAGGGCGGCGGCCTTCTCGCGGGCCAGCTTCAGGAAGGCCGGGGCGGCGATCTCGTCCTCGCCACGCGCCTTCTTCTGGGCGTTGAGCGCCGTGCGGATGAAGGTCAAGGCCGGGACGCCGGGGATCTCCAGCGGATACTGGAAGGACAGGAAGACGCCGCGCGCGGCGCGTTCGTTGGGGTCCAGCGCCAGCAGGTCCTCGCCGTCGAGGGTGGCCGAGCCTGACGTCACGTCGTAGCCGCCGCGGCCGGTGAGCACATAGGACAGGGTCGACTTCCCGGCCCCGTTCGGCCCCATGATGGCGTGCACCTCGCCGGCCGGCACGTCGAGCGACAGGCCCTTGAGGATCTCAGCGCCGCCGACGGTGGCGTGCAGGTCATTCACAGTGAGCATCAGCGGGTCTCGTCGACGAGGAACTGGGCCATGACCGCCAGCGCGTCTGCCAACGTCTCGACGGTCAGTTGCTTGCGCGGCGCCGCGGCGCCCGGATTGGCGGTGCGCTTGTCGGACAGGGTGACGCTCGCCTTGCCGGCCTCGAAATAGGCGGCGATGCGGAAATCCTGGTGGTCGATGGAGACGGTGTAGCGGCGGCGGTCGGCGACCAGGTCGCGCTTGGCCAGGAACTCCGGATCGGCCTGCAGCGCCTCCAGCAGCTGGGTGGCGCGGGCCAGGTCCTCTTCCTGCTGCTTGCGCTCGGCCTCGTCGCGGGCGCGGCGCTCCATCTCGCGGCGGGCGAACTCCACCTCGAAGGCGTCCTTCAGCGACAGCGTGCGGCGGGTTTGGCCCTTGCGGGTCTTCGAGGTCATCCGACGCTTCCCTCCAGCGAAATGGCCACCAGCTTCTGGGCCTCCACGGCGAACTCCATGGGCAGCTCCTGCAGCACGTCCTTGACGAAGCCGTTGACCAGCAGCTGCACCGCCTCCTCCTGGCTGAGGCCGCGCTGCATGACGTAGAACAGCTGGTCGTCGGAGAGCCGCGTGGTCGTGGCCTCGTGCTCGAACACCACCTGGCCGTTGCGCGCCTCGACGTAGGGCACGGTATGGGCGGCGCAGTGCTTGCCGATCAGCAAGCTGTCGCACTGGGTGAAGTTGCGGGCGCCCTTGGCCTTCGGGTGGGCCGAGACCAGGCCGCGGTAGGTGTTGGACGACCGCCCCGCGCTGATGCCCTTGGAGATGATCCGCGAGCGGGTGTTGGTCCCCAAGTGGATCATCTTGGTGCCGGTGTCGGCCTGCTGGCGGCCGTTGGTGATGGCGATCGAGTAGAATTCCCCGGCGCTCTCGTTCCCGCGCAGGATGCAGGACGGGTATTTCCAGGTGATCGCCGAGCCGGTCTCGACCTGGGTCCAGGAGACCTTCGAACGGTCGCCGCGGCAGTCGGCGCGCTTGGTGACGAAGTTGTAGATGCCGCCCTTGCCGGTCTCCGGATCGCCGGGATACCAGTTCTGGACGGTGGAATATTTGATCTCCGCATCGTCCAGCACGACCAGCTCGACCACGGCGGCGTGCAGCTGGTTCTCGTCGCGCATCGGGGCGGTGCAACCCTCCAGGTAGGAGACGTAGGACCCCTTGTCGGCGATGATCAGGGTGCGCTCGAACTGGCCGGAGTTCTCGGCATTGATCCGGAAATAGGTCGACAGCTCCATCGGGCAGCGGACGCCCGGCGGCACATAGACGAAGCTGCCGTCGGAGAAGACCGCCGCGTTCAGGCAGGCATAGTAGTTGTCCGACACCGGCACGACGGAGCCCAGGTACTTCCGGACCAGCTCCGGATGCTCGCGGACGGCCTCGCTCATCGAGCAGAAGATGACGCCGGCCTGGGCCAGCTCCTTCTTGAAGGTGGTGACCACGCTGACGCTGTCGAAGACGGCGTCCACGGCGTAGCGCGGCGCGCCCTCGACGCCGGCCAGCACTTCCTGCTCGCGCAGCGGGATGCCGAGCTTCTTGTAGGTCTCCAGGATCTCCGGATCGATCTCGTCCAGGCTCTTCGGCTTCGGGCCCTTGGGGCCGCCGGCGTAGTAGTAGCTGTCCTGGTAGTCGATGCGTGGGAAGTGAACCTTGGCCCAGGCCGGCTCATCCATGGCCAGCCAGCGCTCGAAGGCCTCGAGGCGCCAGGTCAGCATCCACTCCGGCTCGGCCTTCTTGGCCGAGATGAAGCGGACGATGTCGGCGTTGAGGCCCTTGGGCGCGAACTCCTGGTCCACATCGGTGACGAAGCCGTGCTTGTAGCGCTCGAGGCTCTCGACGTGTTCGACGGTCTGGCGGACGGCGGCCATTACGAAACTCCAGCCACGGCGGGGGCGCGGCGTGCGGCGTGGCGCTCGAACGCCTCAAGCCAGGCGTCGACGAAGCGGTTCCAGTCGGCCTGGGTGCTCGCCCAGCCGCCGGAGACGCGCAGGCCGCAGGCGGCGAGGTCGCCGAGGCCCATGGCGGCGAGGACCGGCGATTGCTTGACCTTGCCGGAGGAGCAGGCGGCGCCGGCGCTGACCATGACGCCGGCCAGGTCCAGGGCCATGACCTGGGTGTCGGAGGCGAAGCCGGGGGTGGCGACGCACAGGGTGTTGGGAAGCCGCGGCGCGGCCTCGCCGGCCACCACGGCGCCGGCCGCCTTCAGGCGCTGGGCGGCGGCGTCGCGCCAAGCCGCTTTTTCTTCGACATCGACGGGTTGACTGATCGCTTGAAGCGTCGCCTTCGCCGCCGCGCCAAAGCCATTGATTCCGGGGACATTCTCGGTTCCGCCCCGGCGGCCGCGTTCCTGGCCGCCGCCGTGCTGGCGGCGCGAGAGGGTGGCGCGGGGGCCGAAGGTCAGGGCTCCGACGCCCTGCGGGCCGCCGATCTTGTGGGCGGAGATGGCCAGGGTGTCGGCGCCCAGGGCGCGGCTGTCGATGGCGATCTTGCCGGCCGCCTGCACCGCATCGACGTGCAGCCAGCCGTCGGCGGCGCGGACCAGCTCGGCGGCCTCGGCCACCGGCTGGATGACGCCGGTCTCGTTGTTGGCCAGCATCAGGGCGACGAAGGGCCTGCCGTCACGGGCGTCCCAGCGGGCCAGCCGCTCGGAAAGCCAGGTCAGGTCGGCGCGGCCGCTGCGGTCCACCGGGATCTCCTCGACGGCGACGCCCGAGGCGTGGGCGGTCTCCTGAATGCTGTCGTGCTCGACGGCGGAGATCAGCAGGCGCCTGGCGCCCGCCGCGATGGCGCTTTCCAGCGCCAGCGCATTGGCCTCGGTGCCGCCGGAGGTGAAGACCACGGTGGGGGCCGGCGCGGCGATCAGGGCGGCGACGTCAGCGCGCGCTTGCTCGACCAGGGCGCGGGCGGCGCGGCCGGCGGCGTGCACGGAGGAGGGATTGCCGCCCACGTCCAGAGCGTGGGCGATGGCGGCCGCCGCCTCGGGACGGACCACGGCGGTGGCGTTGTAGTCGAGATAGACGCGGGGGCTCATGCGGCTTGCCGATCCGCGGTGAGCCGGCCGGTGGCCACGTCGGCCAGGCTGACCGAGGCCAGATATTCCTCGATGTGCTCGCCGAGGCCGGCCCAGAGGTCGTGGGTCAGGCAGCGCTCGCCCTTGATCATGCAGCCCTTGCCGGCCCCGCAGCGGGTGGCGCGCAGCGGCTCGTCGACCGCGTGGACGATGTCGGCGATGGAGGTCTCGTGCGGGCCCCTGGCCAGGCGGTAGCCGCCGCCGGGGCCCCTGGCGCTGGTCACCAGGCCGCGGCGGCGCAGGCGGGCGAACAGCTGCTCGAGGTAGGACAGCGAGATCTCCTGGCGGGCGGCGATGTCGGCCAGCGCCACAGCGCGCACCGCCTCGGTCTCCCGGCGGGCGAGGTCGACCATCGCCATGACGGCGTATCGGCCCTTGGTGGAGAGGCGCATGATCTCACCCTCGTGTTTTTCGGCGCGGTCGTTTTTCCGCGCATCCGGGCCCGGCTATGCTACAAGCCGCCGCCTTGCGCGGGGCTCGCCTGCCCGGTCCGGCCGTCTGGGTGGGACTTAGGAAGACCCAGCGCAGCAGTCAAGTATTCCAGGTCGCCTTTTCCGGGCCGAGTTTCGAGAGGATCGCATGCCAGAAGTGGTTCTGACCGGCGCCGCCGGGCGGATCGAGGGACGCTACTCCCAGGGCAAGAGCGAGACGGCGCCGGTGGCGCTGATCATGCACCCGCACCCCAAGGCGGGCGGGCAGATGAACAACCCGGTGACGGTGCAGCTCTTCCACCTGTTCATGAAGCGCGGCTTCTCGGTGCTGCGGTTCAACTTCCGCGGCGTCGGCCGCAGCCAGGGCGAGTTCGACGCCGGCATCGGCGAGCTGGCCGACGCGGCGACGGCGCTGGACTGGCTGCAGACCACCAATCCCGCCGCCTCGCAGTGCTGGGTGGCCGGCTATTCCTTCGGCGCCTGGATCAGCATGCAACTGCTGATGCGGCGGCCGGAAACCGACGGCTTCATCGCGGTGTCGCCGCCGACCAACGCCTACGACTTCTCGTTCCTGGCCCCCTGCCCGGCCTCCGGCCTGATCCTGCACGGCGGCGCCGACACCGTGGTGCCGGCCGCCGACGTGGAGCGCGTGGTCTCCAAGCTGCGCACCCAGAAGGGCATCACCATCGACTACGAGGTGGTGGAGGGCGCGAGCCACTTCTGGGTCGAGAACCTGCCTGACCTGGAAACCCGCATCGGGACCTATCTGGACAAGCGGTTGGCCGCGACCCCGGCGTAGGACCCTCCCCTCAGGGGAGCATCGCTCACTCGTACCTCAGCGCGCCCACCGGCTTGGAGCGGGCGACGTTGAAGGCGTGGACGAAGACGGTGGCCCAGGCAATGACCAGGGCTCCGGCGCCGGCCGCGGCGAAGGTCCAGGGCGCCAGGTCGACGTGGTAGGCGAAGCTCGACAGCCACCAGCGCAGGATCAACCAGGCGGCCGGCCAGGCGATCAGGTTGGCCCAGATCACCGGCTTGGTGAACTGCCACAGCAAGAGCTTGAGGATGTCGCCGGTGCTGGCCCCCATGGCCTTGCGCACGCCGATCTCCTTGGTGCGCCGCTCGGTGGTGTAGGCGCTGAGCGCGAACAGGCCGAGAGCCGCGATGGTCAGCGCGATGAGGCCGGCGATGGCGACCGTCGCGCCCTGGATGATGGTGTCGACATAGAGCCGCAGGGTGAAGCGGTCGACAAAGACGCGCAGGATCGGCTTGTCGCCGCCGAAGTGCTTCCATAGGCGGTCGATGGCGGCGAGGGTTTCCGGGACTTGCCGGCCATCCAGCTTGGCGACCATGGCGATGGAATTGGGCGGCAGGTTGCGGCCGATCGAATACATCGTGGGCAGCACCGCCTGGCGCACCGATCCCAGGGTGAAATCCGGGACCACGCCGACGATCTCCGAGGGCCGCAGGGGCAGGTCGACGGGGGTCGGCTTGCGCTTGCTCTCATCCCAGACGCCGTGCCAGCTGACCGACTTGCCGATCGCCGCCTGCGGTGAGGCGAAGCCCAGCTTGCGCACAGCGGTCACGTTGAGGATCACCGGCGGGTAGGCGTCCGGATTGTCGAGCGCGCCGTCGGCGGGTCGCGCGCGGTCGAACAGCCGGCCGGCGATCGGCTTGACGCCAAAGGTCTCGAAGAAGCCGAAATCAACGGGTGCGGCGGAGATGTCGATCTTGCGCCCGCCCATCGGGATGGCGTCGCGGTTGTCGCCAAGGTTGAGCGCCTCATAAGACGAGCAGGCCGCGACCTTGACACCCGGCAGCTTGCGAACCTCGTCGCGGAAGGGCTCGACGCAGGGGCTGGAGAACACCAGCAGCACCTGGTCCTTGTCGACCCGCATGCCCTCGTTCAGCGCATAGGTCGTCTGCCGCGCGATGGTGATCGCCACCAGCACCAGGCCCACGAGCACCGCGAACTGTCCGACCACCAGCGCCTCGCGGACCCGGGCGCCGCCGGCGCTCTGCACCGGTCCGCCCTTCAGCACCGCCGAGGGACGGAAGCCCGACAGCACGAAGGCGGGGTAGGCCCCGGCCAGCAGGCCGGTGAGCAGCAGGACCACCGCGATCGCCGCGTCGACCGCCGGGTCGTGCAGGTAGTCGAGGACCAGCTTGCGCTGCAGGAAGGCGTTCAGCGCGGGCATCAGGAGCTCGGCCAAGGACAGCGCCAGCACCGCGGCGGCCAGCACATAGATCAGCGCCTCGCCCATGAACTGCACGATCAGGTCCCGGCGGCTGGCGCCGGCGGCCTTGCGCACGCCGACCTCGACCGCGCGCCGCGCGGCCCGAGCGGTCATCAGGGTGACGAAGTTGATCGCCGCGACGACGATGATCAGCCCGCCGACCATGCCGATGGCGGCCACCACGGCCGGATCGGCCGCCGGCTTGACCGCCCCTTGCGTCGACGGCGTGAGGTGGATCCTGGTCAGCGGCACCAGATGCAGCACGCGATGCACGGGACCGAGATCGGCAAGGTTGTTGATCTGCAGGTGGCGCGCCAGCAGGTCAGGGAACCTGGGCTCCAGGCTGGCGGGCGACGCGCCGGGGCGCAGGCGGACGTAGGTGGCCAGCGTGTTGCTGAGCGGCCCGTTGATCGGCTCGAACCTGGCGATCGGCCCGGAGGGCGCGCGCGCCGAGGCGATGATCTGGGCCGTCAGGTGGGTGTTGGAGGGCAGGTCCTCGAGGATCGCGGTGACCCGGAAGGGCTGGCCTTCGATCTGCAGGATGCCGCCGAGCGGCCTGTCCTTGCCGAAGTACTTGCGGGCCATGGCGCGGGTCAGCACCACGCCATCCGAGGGGTTCAGGGCCGTGGCGAGATCGCCCGCCAGGACCGGCAGCGGCATCACCTGGAAGAAGTTCGGATCGGCCCAGAACAGGTTCTGCTCCGTGGCGGCGAAATCGCCGCGCTTCACCGTCGGTGGGAAGTACGACGGGGAAAGCCGCGCCACGGCCTGGACTTCCGGAAACTCCTGCTGCAACGGCCGGGCCAGCATCATCGGCGTCACCTGCGACTCGATGGGACTCGATGTTGAGAGCCCGAGCGTCTCGGTGGCGAGGTAGACCCGGTCGCCGCCCGGCACGAACCGGTCGTAGGTCAGCTCGTCCCTGACGTAGAGACCGATCAGGATGGCTGCGGCGAAGCCGATGGCGAGGCCGGCGATGGTCACCCCGGCGTAGAGGCGGTTGCGCGCCAGGTTGCGCAGCGCGGCGGCGATGTAGTTGCGGAACATCGGCTTTGGCCCCCTAGGCCGCCAGCAGGGTTTCGGAGACCACCCGGCCGTCCAGCAGCTTGATGGTGCGTTGCGCCACGGCGGCGTGGACCAGCGAGTGGGTGACCATGATCACGGTGACCCCGGCCGCGGCCGCGTCGGTGAGCAGGCGCATGACCTCGTCGCCGTTGGCGGTGTCGAGGTTGCCGGTGGGTTCGTCGGCGAGGATCAGCCTGGGCTCCGAGACCAGGGCGCGGGCGACGGCGACGCGCTGCTGCTGGCCGCCGGAGAGCTGCTGCGGCCGGTGGCGGGCGCGGTGGGCGATGCCGACCCGCTCCAGGGCCTCGGCGACGCGGCGCTTGCGCTCGGCGGCCGGAACGCTGCGGTAGAGCAGCGCCACCTCGACGTTCTCGGCCACCGTCAGGTCGTCGATCAGGTTGAAGCTCTGGAAGACGAAGCCGATGTGCTCGCGCCGCAGCCTGGTCAGCTGGGCCTCCGTCTGGCGGGCCACGTCCTCGCCGAAGAACCAGTAGGCGCCCGAGGTCGGGCTATCGAGCAGGCCCAGTAGGTTGAGCAGGGTCGACTTCCCGCAGCCGGACGGGCCCATGATGGCCACGAACTCGCCGGGGTCGATCTGCAGCGACACGCCGGCCAGGGCCGAGGTTTCGACCTCGGTGGTGCGGTAGACCTTGGAAATGTCCTCGAGCTTCAGCATCGGCCCCTCCTGGCTTTTCGGTGTCGTGGTCAGTTGGTCAGGACCACCTGCTCGACCTTGTCGAAGCCGGTGTAGTCCGATGTGATGATCCGCTCGCCGGGCCGCAGGCCGGAGAGCACCTCGACCTGCTCGGCGCTGCGCCGGCCGATCTTGATCCGCCGCTTCTCGGCCCGATGGCCGCCAGCATCGAGCACCATGACCCAGTCGCCGCCGGTGCGCTCCAGGAACGGGCCGGCCGGCAGCACCAGGCCGTTGCGGTCGCCGCCCAGCGTCAGCCGGCCCTCCAGGGCCTGGCCGGAGGTGATCTCCCTGGGGCTCGGGCCTTCGAAGGCCAGCTCGACCTGGAAGGTGGCGTCCTTGACCTGCGGATCGACGCGGGTGACCCGCAAGGGGAAGGCGCGGCCGCCGACGTCCACTTCGCCGGTCTGGCCCACGCGGACGCGGTCCAGGTAGTACTCGTCGACGCGGGCCTCGATCTTGTAGCCGCTGTCGGGGACGATCTGGCCCAGGCGTTCGCCGCGGTTGCGGATCTCGCCGAGGTTCAGGTGCATGTCGGCCAGCTTGCCGGCGACGGGGGCCCGCAGGATCAGGCTGTCCAGCTTGGAGCGGGCGACGGCGAGGCTGGCCTGCAGGTTGGCGAGCTCGGCCTTGAGCTGCGGCAGCTGCCGCCGGCGCAGCATCTCCTCCTCGCGGTTGATCGAGGCCTGCAGCGGCAGGAGCCGGCGGTTGTGCTCCAGTTCGTCGTGCACCGCCTCGTACCTCTGGCGCGGCACATAGCCCTTGGCGATCAGGGTGTCGGCGCGCGCCGCGTCGCGCTGCAGGCGGACGATGTCGTAGTCGATCTGGGCGGCGGCCTTCTCGTTGGCGACGCGGGCGTCCTCCAGCTGCTTCTCGTAGGCCTGCAGCTGGGTGATGGATTCCGACAGCCGACCCTCGCGGTCGAGGACCTCCAGCTCTAGTTGGGTGTTGCGGAACTTCACCAGCGGCTGGCCGGCCGCGACGACATCGCCGGCCTGGGCCAGCACCTGGGCCACCTGGCCGCCCTCGAGGGAGTCCAGATAGACCACATCGCGCGGCACGACCTTGGCCCGCAGCGTCGTGAAGTCGTGGAACACGCCGGGCGTGGCGGCGGCCAGCGTGACGCTCGCGGCCGGCGTCCGCAGGGAAGAGCGGGCTCCGGTCGCGAGGTTCAGGCCCAGAAGCACGACGACGCCGATGGCCGCCGCGGCCCCCGCCAGGAGGAGGCTGCGGCGGCTCCGCCACACCGGGCGGGACAGGGGAGTGTCCATCAACTGCGTCATGCCAATCCAGTATCCGGCGGCTTGACGATTTGCGGAAACGGCGCTGGATCAATGACTTGCGGAGAATCCTGGAGGCCGGCGCCGGGCGCGGTGTCCGGAATCGAACAGCGGTCGCCGGGCGGACACCGCCGGGGCGCCCGCAAGTCCTTGAGCGGCTTGGCTTTTGCCGCCTTCCGCGACGCGCCTTAGAGTCTGCGGTGTGGAGCGGGCGCATTCCTTCCTGGTGGTCGACGACGACCTCGACGTGCTGAAAGCGGCGGCGGTCGCGCTCGGCGGGGCGGGCGTGCGCGTCGAGACGGCGGTCTCCCCCGACGAGGCGGCGGCCAAGGCGCCGGGCGCCGACGCCGTGCTGCTGGACATGAACTTCGCGGCCGGCGCGCGCAGCGGGGCTGAGGGCCTGGATGCGCTGGCCCGGCTGCAGGCGGCGGAGCCGGCGCTGTCGGTGGTGCTGATGACCACCTACGGCGGGGTGGCCCTGGCCGTGGAGGCGCTGAAGCGCGGGGCCGTCGACTTCGTGCTGAAGCCCTGGCGCAACGAGGCGCTGGCCGAGGCCATGGACGCGGCCGCGCGGCTGACCGCCCAGCGGCGGGCCGGGGCGGCGCTGAACCTCGACGACCTGGAGCGGCGGACCGTGCTCAGGGCGCTGGCCATCCACGACGGCAATGTCAGCCGCGCCGCCGCGGCGCTGGGGCTGACCCGCCCGGCCCTCTACCGGCGGATGGAACGCCATGGCCTCTAGGCGCCTCTCCGGACCCGGCGGATTCGCGGTAGGGGCCACCCTGCGCTGCGCGGCGATCGCGCTGCTGGCGTTCGGCGCCTTCCTGGCCGGCGAGCGGCAGCTCTGGGCGACGGCGCTGGTGCTGGGGGTCGGGCTGATCGTGGTGGGGCTGGACCTGGTGCGCAGCACCGCGGCCGCCGACCGGATGCTGGCGCAGTTCGTCGAGGGGCTGACGGCGGAGGGCTATGAGCGCCCGGCCCCACAGCCGGGGCTGACGCTTTCGGCCGGGGCCATCGAGCGGGCGCTCGACCGGCTGGCCTCGGCGCGGGCCGACCGGCAGGGCCGGATCGACCACCTGGAGGCCCTGCTGGACAATGTGGCCGCCGCCCTGTTGGTCATCGACGAGGCGGGCCAAGTGGTCAGCGCCAACCGCGCCGCGCGGCAGAACCTGGGGGCCACGCCCGGCCCGATCGGGGCGGTGGCGGCGCTGGGGACCGGCGCTGCGGTGCGCCTGCGGACCTTGCCGGCCGGCGCCCGCGAGATCGTCCGGCTGGCCGACGGGCGGGCCATGCTGGCGCAGGGCGCGAGCTTCGCCGCCGAGGGGCGCCGGCTGACGCTGATCTCGCTGCAGAGCCTGTCGGGCGAGCTGGACGCCGTGGAGCTGAAGGCCTGGCAGGACCTGGTGCGGGTGCTGGCCCACGAGATGATGAACTCCCTGACCCCGATCTGTTCGTTGTCGGAGGGCCTGGGCGCGCGGCTGCGGACGCCGGGCGCCGACCCGGAAGAGATCGCCCGCGACGTGGAGGTGATCGCCCGACGCAGCGCCGGGCTGATGCATTTCGTGGAACGCTACCGCCGGCTGACCGACCTGCCGGCCGCCGAGCCGGTGAAGGTCCGCGCCGCCGAGCTGGCGGCCAGCCTCGACCGGCTGATGGCCCCGATGATGGCGGAGGCCGGCGTCGACTACGCGAGCACCGTGTCGCCGAAGGCGCTCACCCTGCAGGCCGATCCGGAGCTGCTGGAGCAGGCGCTGATCAACCTGCTGAAGAACGCCCTGGAGGCGGTGCGCGGCCGGCCCGGCGCGGCGGTGCGGCTGGGCGTGCGGCTGGAGGACGGCCAGGCGGCGCTGATCGTCGAGGACAATGGCCCGGGCCTGCCGCAGGGCGATCCGGACGCGGTCTATGTGCCGTTCTTCACCACCAAGGCGGGCGGCTCCGGCGTCGGCCTGACGCTGGCCCGCCAGATCGCGCTGACCCACGGCGGGCGGCTGGAGCACAGCGCGCGCAACGGCGGCGGCGCGGTGTTCCGGCTGGTGTTGCCTTGGGGGTGAGCTTCCCTTCTCCCCTTGCGGGAGAAGACCAATCCCTGCGAAGCAGGTCGGAAGAGGGGTCGAAGACCGCCTCAGGATGATTGAACCGCAGAAAACGCAGAGGACGCCGAAAGCTCGGGCTTCTGCGCATGTTCTGCGTCTTCTGCGGTTTCAAAGAAACGCGCTTCGCGCGAGCTGTGGCGGGGCCGGGAAACCCCTCTTCCGTCAGCTTCGCTGACACCTTCTCCCGCAAGGGGAGAAGGGTTTCCTAGATGTCGGCCGGCCAGGCGCGGGTGAGGTCTAGGCCGCTCATCCGGCCCTCGGCGCGCCAGTCTTCCAGCACCTTGACGAAGGCCACCGGCCCCGCGCCATAGGAGGCGTTGCGGTTGCTCATGGCCCGCACATTGCCCTCGTTGTTGTAGTAGCCGGGCGTGCACTGCTCGAGGAAGGCCTGGCGCATCAGGGCGAGCTTCTCGATGGTCGCCACCCAGGCATCCTCGGCTTCCTGCGAAGCCTCCACCGCGGCGACGCCCTCGGCGTGGCAGCGGCCGAGGATGTAGCCGATGTGCTTGGCCTGCTCGTTGATCATGTGCGGGAAATTGGCCGAGAAGCCCGACTGGGTGTTGGAGATGATGAAGCAGTTGGGGAAGCCGTGGCTGTGCAGGCCGTGCAGGGTGGAGGCGCCGCCCCGCCATTTGTCGGTCAGCGTCAGGCCGCCCCGGCCGGTGACCTCGTAGCCGGCCCGGCGGGCGTAGTCGGTGCCGACCTCGAAGCCGGTGGCGTAGATCAGGCAGTCGAGCGGGTAGTCCTGGCCGTCAACGACCACGCCCCGTTCGGTGATCGCCTCGACGCCGCGGCCCTGGGTGTCCACCAGTTGCACGTTCGCCCGGTTGAAGGCGGCGAGGTACTCGTCGTGGAAGCAGGGCCGCTTGCAGAACTGGTTGTAGTAGGGCTTCAGCGCCTCGGCCGTGGCCTTGTCCCGCACCACCGCGTCCACCCGGGCGCGGACCTGCTCCATCTTCTTGAAGTCGGCGAGCTGCATCAGGGCGGCGGGATCGTCCACCGTCTCGCCGGCGGCGATCTTCTTGCGGGCCAGGAGCAGGATGTTGCCGATGATGTCGGTCCAGCCGTCGGCCACCAGGTCCTCCTCGGCGAAGCCGCCGGAGACCAGGATGTTGAAGTTGTCCATCCGCTGTTGCTGCCAGCCGGACGGCAGACTTTGCGCCCACTGCGGGTCCGTCGGCCGGTTGGCGCGGACATCGATGGAGGATGGTGTGCGCTGGAAGACGTAGAGCTGCTTCGCGCCCTCGCCCAGGTGCGGCACGCACTGCACGGCCGTGGCGCCGGTGCCGATGACGCCCACGACCTTGTCCTTGAGCCCCGTGAGGCCGCCGTCGGACGTGCCGCCGGTGTAGCCGTAGTCCCAGCGGCTGGTGTGGAAGGAATGGCCCTGGAAGCTCTCGATGCCGGGGATGCCGGGCAGTTTCGGACGGTGGAGCGGGCCGTTGGCCATGACCACGAACTTCGCCTGCATGGCGTCGCCGCGGTTGGTCTCGATGATCCAGCGGCCGAGCGCCTCGTCCCAGCGCAGCGCTGTCACCTCGGTCTGGAAGCAGGCGTTCTTGTAGAGGTCGAACTTCTGCGCGATGGCGCGGGTGTGGCGCAGGATCTCCGGCGCGCGAGAGTACTTCTCGATCGGCATGTAGCCGACCTCTTCGAGCAGCGGCAGGTAGATGTAGCTCTCGATGTCGCAGGCCGCGCCGGGATAGCGGTTCCAGTACCAGGTGCCGCCGAAGTCGCCGCCCTTCTCGATGATGCGAATGTCGGTGACGCCGGCCTCGCGCAACCGGGCGCCGACCAGCAATCCGCCGAATCCGCCGCCGATCACCGCCACCTCGACCTCGTCGGTCAGGGCCGCGCGGGTGAAGCCGGGCTGGACGTAGGGGTCGTCGAGGTAGTGGGCGAAGCGGCCGGCGATCTCGACGTACTGGGCGTTGGCGTCGCCGCGCAGGCGCTTGTCGCGTTCGGCGCGGTACTTTTCGCGCAACACATCGGGGTCGAAGCCGAGGTCGTCTTCGCGGTCGGCGATCGTCGAGCCTTCGTCGGCCATGGAAGCGTACCTCTCGTTCGACGATCAGAGTGGCGATTCAAACAAGCGTTCGCAAGCCTGACGTTGGGTCACCGGCCTCCGCTAGGAGGAGGATTTCGGCGGATAGGCGTGGCGGCCGCCGGCCGGGTCCTCGACCTCGCCGGCCTGCAGGTAGCCGGGACCGACCGGGACCTTGCCGTGGCCGCCGGGGATGTCGAGGACATAGGTCGGCTGGCAGAGGCCGGAGACCCGGCCGCGCAAGGTCCGCATCAGCGCCTGGCCCTCGCCGAGGGTGGTGCGGAAATGGCCGGTGCCGGGCGCCAGGTCGGCGTGGTGCAGGTAGTAGGGCTTGATGCGGGTCTCGACCAAGGCGCGCATCAGGGCCTCCAGGGTCGCCGGGTCGTCGTTGACGCCGCGCAGCAGCACGCTCTGGCCCAGCATCGGGATGCCGGCGTCGACCAGCTTGCCGCAGGCGGCGCGGGCGGCCGCGGTCAGCTCGCGCGGGTGGTCGGCGTGCAGGGCGACGTAGACGGCCTTCGATGAACTCTTCAGCGCCGCGATCAGCGCGTCGGTGATGCGGCCGGGATCGACGGCGGGCACGCGGGTGTGGAAGCGGACGACCTTGACGTGCGGCGCGGCCTCGAGGCGGGCCATCAGGTCCGTGAGGCGGCGGGGCGACAGGATGAAGGGATCGCCGCCGGTGACGATGACCTCCCAGATCTCCGGACGGTCCGCGACGTAGGTGAAGGCCGCGTCGAGCTGGGCCGGGGTCAGCGGGCGCAGGCCGCCGGGGCCGACCATCTCGCGGCGGAAGCAGAATCGGCAATAGACGGCGCAGGCGTGGTTGGCCTTGAGCAGCACGCGGTCGGCGTAGCGGTGGACGATCCCCTCGACCGGCGAATGGGCCGCATCGCCGATCGGGTCGGCGGATTCCCCAGGGGCCTGCAGCAGCTCGGCCGCGGTGGGCGCGAACTGCCGGGCGATGGGGTCGGCTGGGTCGGCGGCGTCGATCAGCTCGGCCATGGCGGGCGTGATGGCCACAGCGTACTGCGCGGCCACCCTCTCCAGGGCCGCCAGGTCGGCCGGATCGATCAGGCCGGCTTCGGCCAGCGCCGTCGGGGTGCGGAGCGTCTGCAGGGTCATGGGCGGGCATATGGCGCCTGCGGGCGCCTGCGTCACGATCCGCAGTGGCGCAGCCGGGCGACTGACCCTAGCCTACCGCCGTCGGGGAGAGACCAGATGGCGGCGACTACGCAGACGGCCGGGATCGAAGCGCGGCTGCGCGAACTGCCGCCGCCGCTCTACGGCTTTCTCTACGCCCCGCAGGGCCTGACGACGGGTTTTGTCACCGTCACCCTCGGCTATCTGCTGACGCATAACGGGGTGAGCGTGGCGGCGGTCGGCGCGGTCGTCGGCCTGCACCTCCTGCCGCTGACCTGGAAGTTCGTGGCCGGGCCGGTCATCGACACCAGCCTCACGCCGCGCATCTGGTGCGCGCTCACCCTGGTCATCGGCGCCGCCCTGCTGGCCGGCTTCGCCGTGGCGCCGCTGACGCCGGCGGGGGTTCCGGCGCTGGGCGCGCTCGCCCTGGCGGCCGGCGCGGCCATGACGGCTTCATCCTCCTCGGTGACCGCCGCCATGGCCCAGACCACGCCCAGCGAACGGCGCGGCGGGGTGGCGGCCTGGCAGCAGATCGGCGCCCTGGGCGGGACGGGGCTGGGCGGCGGGCTGGGGCTGTGGATCGCCGAGCATGCCGGGGGGCAGGCGCCCGCGGCCCTGACGCTGGCGGCGCTCTGCCTGGCCTGCGCCTGGCCGCTCGTCTTGCTGCGCACCGAGGCCCGCGAGGCGGGGCTGCCGCTGTGGCCGCGGCTGGTCGACGTCTGGGGCGCCTTCTGGGCCCTGGCGCGGACGCGGAGCGGGGCGCTGATCATCCTGGTGGTCACCCTGCCCGCCGCGCTGGGCGCGGCGACCAACCTGCTGTCGGCGGTGGCCGGCGACTGGCATGTCTCCGCCGACCTGGTGGCCCTGATGCTGGGGGCGGTCAGCGGCGTCGCCAACCTGCCCGGCTGCCTGATCGGCGGCTACCTCTGTGACCGCTTCCCGCGTCGCACGGTCTATGTGATCGCAGCGCTCGGCTGCGCGCTGGGCGAAGCCGCCATGGCGCTCGGTCCGCACACGCCCCTCGCCTTCTGCGCCTTCGTGACCCTCAACGCGGTGCTGCTGGGCGCCGCCTGGGCGGCCGTCAGCGCGGTGGTGTTCGACAAGCTGAGCGGCCGCGGCGCCGCAACCGTGGCCTCGGCGCTGAGCAGTTTCGCCAACCTGCCGGTCTTGGTGGTGACGGTGATCGTGGCCAGGGTGCAGGTGAAGCAGGGCTCGACCGGCATGCTGCTCACCGAAGCCGGGATGGCCGTCGTGGCGATGGCGCTCTACTGGGCGGTGGCGAGCCTCTGGCGGCCGGCCAAGGACGTGGCGGTCGAGCTGGCGGCCGCCGCCTAGCGTTGCCCGACCTCGGGAACCGGCGACCACAGCACCTGCTCGATCCGTTGCGCGCCGGCGGCCAGCATCACCAGCCGGTCGAAGCCCAGCGCGCCGCCGCTGGCGGGGGGCATGTGGGCGAGGGCCGTCAGGAAGTCCTCGTCGATGGGGTAGCGCTCACCGTAGACGCGGCTCTTCTCCACCATCTCGGCCTCGAAGCGGCGGCGCTGTTCGATCGGGTCGGTAAGTTCGCCGAAGCAGTTGGCGAGCTCGACGCCGCAGGCATAGAGCTCGAAGCGCTCGGCGACGCGGGGATCGCCGGGCTTGGGGCGGGCCAGCGCCGCCTCCGAGACGGGGTATTCGCAGAGGATGGTGGCGCGACCGAAACCCAGCTTCGGCTCGACCTTCTCCACCAGCACGCGGCTGAACACGTCGGCCCAGGTGTCGTCGGCGGCGATGCGGAGGCCCCTGGCGCGGGCGGCGGCGGCGAGGTCGGGACCGAACAGGTCCAGGCCGGCATAGCGGTCGAAGGCCTCGGCGACGGTCAGGCGCTCCGGTTCCAACGCCGGATCAACGGTTTGGCCGCGAAAGCTCAGGGTCTTGGAGCCGGCTGCGTCGGCCGCCAGCCGCAGCAGGGCGGCGGCGTCGGCCATGATCGCCTCATAGGGCTCGTTCGCCCGATACCACTCCAGCATCGTGAACTCGGGATGGTGCAGCGGGCCGCGCTCGCGGTTGCGCCAGACGCGGGCCATCTCGAACAGCCGGGTCTCGCCGGCGGCCAGCAGCTTCTTGGCGGCGAACTCCGGCGAGGTGTGCAGATAGAGAGCCGTCCCCCGCCCGTCCGGACCGATAGCCTGCGTGGCGAAAGCATGCAGGTGCGCCTCGTTGCCCGGCGACACGGCGAGCGCGGCCACCGCCGTCTCCACGAAGCCCTGGTCCTCGAACCAGCGGCGGACGGCCGCGGCGATGCGGTTGCGGGCAAGCAGGAACGGCCGGCGGTCGGCGTGCCGATCCGGGCTCCACCACGGAGATTGCTGAGGTTCTTTCACGAGGTGCGACAGGCGTGGGGCTGGCGATTTCAGGGAAGATCGCTATAGGGGCGCGACCGACAATTGATTAGCGGAATCGCGCGCCCGCCGCGCGCAGGTCCCGCCCGCACCGAGGAAGATCCGCTTGAAAGTCTCCGCCAGCTCGCTCCGCCGGGGCAATGTGGTCGACCTGCAGGGCAAGCTCTACGTGGTCCTGCAGGCCCAGAATATCCACCCCGGCAAGGGCACGCCGGTGACCCAGCTGGACATGCGCCGCATCTCCGACGGGGTGAAGATCTCCGAGCGCTACCGCACCACCGAGACGGTGGAGCGCGCGGTGGTCGACGACCGGTCCTACACCTTCCTCTACTCGGACGGCGAAGGGTTCCACTTCATGAACCCGGAGACCTACGACCAGCTGATCGCCACGCCGGACGTGATCGGCGACGCGCACTACTACCTGCAGGACGGGATGAACGTGAACCTGTCGACCCACGACGGCGTGCCGATCGCCATCGACCTGCCGAGGCTGGCCACCTTCGAGGTGGTGGATACCGAGCCGGCGGTGAAGAACCAGACCGCCTCGTCGTCCTACAAGCCGGCCATGCTGTCCAACGGCCTGCGGACCATGGTGCCGCCCTACATCGCCGTCGGCACCCGCATCGTGGTGCTGACCGAGGACGGCTCCTACCAGGAACGCGCCAAGGACTAGGCTCCGGACTCCGGAGGTCCTAGGCTCCCCGGCAAACGGGGAGAAGGCCATGGCGCTGGATACGGCGGAGGGCTACGTCGAAGACCGGTTCGCCGCCGTGCGCGAGGGCTTCGAGGCCAATCTGGCGAGCGGCGCGGACCTAGGCGCCTCGTTCTGCGCCACCCTGGACGGTGAGATCGTCGTCGATCTGTGGGGCGGCTTCGCCGATGCGGCGCGGACGCGGCCCTGGACGCGCGACACCATCGTCAACGTCTATTCGACCACCAAGACCATGACGGCGCTGACGGCGTTGCTGCTGGCCGACCGCGGCGAGCTCGACTTCGATGCGCCGGTCGCCCGCTACTGGCCGGAGTTCGCGGCCGCCGGGAAGGCCGGGGTCAAGGTCAGTCACCTGATGAGCCACTCGGCCGGCCTGTCTGGCTGGAAAGAGCCGATCTCCAAGCAGGACCTCTACGACTGGGAAAAGGCCACCAGCCTGCTGGCCGCCCAGGCGCCCTTCTGGGAGCCGGGGACCGCATCGGGCTATCACGCGCTCACCCAGGGCTATCTGGTGGGCGAGGTGGTGCGGCGGATCACCGGCAAGTCGCTGGGCGCGGTGTTCCGCGAAGAGATCGCCGAGCCGCTGGGCGCCGACTTCCACATCGGCCTGCCAGCCTCGGAGGATCACCGGGTCGCCGAGCTGATCCCGCCGCCGCCGGGCACGGGCGTGGGCTCGGGCGCCCAGACCGAACTGCAGGCCAACATGTCGGGCAATCCCGGCATAGACGTCGCCGAGACCCGCACGCGCGCCTGGCGCGGGGCGGAGATCCCCGCGGCCGGCGGCGCCGGCAATGCGCGGTCCATCGCCCAGGTGCACGCGATCCTCGCCAACGGCGGCGTCGCCCGAGGCAAGCGGTTCCTGTCGGAGGCCGGCTGCCGCAAGGCGCTGGAGCTGCAGATCGAGGGCCCCGACCTGATCCTGGCGAGCCCGGCGCGGTTCGGGCTGGGCTTCGGCCTGGCCGGCGGGATCGTGCCCCTGCCCCACCCCAACAGCCTGTTCTGGGGCGGCTACGGCGGATCGCTGGCGATCATCGACATGGATGCCCGCACCACCTTCGGCTACGCGATGAACCGCATGGCGCCGACCACCACCGGCGATATGCGCGCGCTCGGCCTGGTCATGGCCATGTGGCAGGCGCTGGGCTAGCGCCCGGCGGCGATGGCCAGCTTGACGAAGGCGGCGTCCGACCAGCGGGCCGCGGGATCGCGGCGCTGGCGGAAGCCCGGCTGCAGCACCGCCTGGCGCACGACGGTCAGCTTCAGCGACGGGATCACATAGAGCCGCTGGTCGCCGGCCCCGGCGGCCACCACCATGTCGCGGGGCAGCTCGGCGGCATGGGCGCCCATGTCCTGGCCGCTGGAGACCGGATCGGGGACCTTGGGCGCATTGGGCAGCCACCAGGTGATGCCGTAGGCCGGATTGACCTCGCTGGGCGTGAACAGGGCGTGGAAGGTGGCCAGGTCGAGGATGGGCTTGCCGGCCACGCGGCCCCCGCCGCGCACGAACTCGCCGACCCCGGCCCACTCGCGGGCGGTGAGGATGGCGCCCTGCGGCAGGAAGGCGTCGCCGTTGGGCAGGCGGCGCCACTTGACGTCCTGCAGGCCGATGGGGGCCAGCACGCGGCGGCGCAGGTAGTCCAGCGGATCGCTCGGCTGGCCGGCGGCTGCGAGCTTGCGGCGCATCACCTCGCCGAACACCTGGTAGGGCGCGGGACCGTACTGGAAGAGCGTGTTCGGCGGCGCCGTCAGCGGCATGGCGACGGCGGCCTTGAACTCCGGCACCTGGCCGATGGTGCTCTTCAGGCCGGAGGACAGGTTGAGCAACTGACGGACGGTGACCTGGGACTTCCAGGGATCGGCGCGCCACTCCGGCAGGGTGTCGGCGACGCGCTCGTCGAGGCTGATCAGCCGGTCCTGCACGGCGGCGCCCAGCATCAGGCCGACGAAACTCTTGGTCCCCGACCACAGCTCGGCGGGCCTGTCGGCGGCGCCCTCGCCCGAATAGGCCTCGCAGACTGTCCGGCCGTCCCAGAGGATCAGCACCGAAAGGCCGTCGTGGGCGGCCGAGTAGGCTTCCGCGGCCTGGCAGGCGGGACTCTCCGCGGCGGCGGGCCTGGCGGCCCCCAGCGCCAGGGCGGCGAGCGCAAGGACGAAGCGTCGGCGCATGCGGGGGCTCCTCAGGGCTGGACGATCCGGCCGCCGGTCATGGGGGCGGCGACGCCTGTGGTCTTGGGGAAGCTGATCGGCAAACCGCGCGCCGTGCGGGCCGCGAGGTAGGCGAAGGCCTCGGCCTCGATGGAATCGCCGCGCCAGCCGTGGGCCTCCGAGCCGCTGACGGCGCAGGGCAGCCGGGCGGCCAGCGCGGCCATGATCTGGGGGTTGTGGCGACCGCCGCCGGCGACGATCAGCTCGCTGGGC
This sequence comes from Phenylobacterium sp., assembly GCA_028290945.1. Classification (GTDB taxonomy): domain Bacteria; phylum Pseudomonadota; class Alphaproteobacteria; order Caulobacterales; family Caulobacteraceae; genus Phenylobacterium. The sequence goes on from JAQGIV010000056.1 coordinate 26,023, forward strand.
GTCTCGCGCAGCATCTCGAAGGCCAGGCGCACGCCCTCGGCGGTGAAGGCGACCAGCGTGGCCGCGGCGTCCTCCAGGCTGAGGTCGTCGAGCGGGCTGAGCGGGAAGTCGTAGCGGTCCAACGACTTGGGCGGCGGGGCGGCGAAATAGGGGTGGCCCAGCATGCCGGCCAGCACCGCCTCGTCGACCTTGCCCGCCGCGGCCAGGCGACCGCCCTCGTCGAAGCGGCCGGCGTTCCGCGCCTGCACCAGCAGGTCGATCATGCCATTGCCGGGGCCGGTGTCGAAGGCGGCGACCTCGCCGCCGGCGGTGATGAAGGTGACATTGGCCACACCGCCGATGTTGAGCACGGCGAGCGGTGGTTTCAGGCCCGAGGCCTGGGCGCGGGCCAGATGGTAGATCGGGGCGAGCGGCGCGCCCTCCCCGCCGGCGGCCACATCGGCGGTGCGGAAGTCGTAGGCCACCGGAACGCCGGCCTGTTTCGCCAGCCACGGCCCGTCGCCGAGCTGCACCGTGCGGCCGGGGACGCCGGCCTTGGGCCGTTCGTGCAGCACCGTCTGGCCGTGCATGCCGATCAGGTCGATGTCGGACCAGGCCAGGCCGTTGGCCGCCAGGAACCCTTCGGCGGCGGCCAGATGCTCCTCCGCCCCGACGCGTGCGGCCGCAGCGAAGATCTCGGGTTCGGCTGCGCCTCTGGGCCACTTGAGGGCCTGGTGGGTGGCCTCCAGCATGAGGTCGCGGACCGGATCGCTGAGCTTGCGCTCGCCGGCCGGGCCGAAGGCGGTGATGGTCTCGCCGTCGGTCTCCAGCACCGCCATGTCGACGGCGTCGAGGGAGGTTCCGGTCATGAATCCGAGCACGCGCATGGCGATTGACTGCCATGCGCCGGGCGCCGTAGCTAGCCCGCCATGATCGGACGCATCGCCCTCACCGGCCGCTATTACCGCCTGCCCTGACGCAGGCGGCCGATCCCTCGCGCCTGCCCCTCCCGGCCGGCGCAGATCATCCGAAAGACAGACGCACCGGCCTCCATTCCCTGAAGGAGCCCTGCCATGTCCCTCGAAATCGCCGGCCCGGCCGTGCTAGAGCCCGGCCACCGAAGCCCCGAGCAGCCGATGACCGCCGAGACGCCCTTCAAGTCCGAGTTCCTGCAGACCATGCGGGACCGCGGCTACATCCATCAGATCACCCATCCGGCGGAGCTGGACGCGGCGGCGGCGGACGGCAAGGTCGTGGGCTACATCGGCTTCGACGCCACGGCGGCCTCGCTGCACGTGGGCAGCCTGATCCAGGTGATGATGCTGCGCCGCCTGCAGAAGGCCGGCGGCAAGCCCATCGTGGTGATGGGCGGCGGCACCACCAAGGTGGGCGACCCCTCCGACAAGGATGCGCAGCGGCCGCTTCTGACCACCGAGCAGATCCAGGCCAACATCGCCTCGATCAAGACGGTGTTCGAGAAATTCCTGACCTTCGGCGACGGACCCACCGACGCGGTGATGGTCGACAACGCCGAGTGGCTGGATCGGCTGGGCTATGTCGAGTTCCTGCGCGAGTTCGGCGTGCACTTCACGATCAACCGCATGCTGGCCTTCGACAGCGTGAAGCTGCGCCTCGACCGCGAGCAGCCGCTGACCTTCCTCGAATTCAACTACATGCTGATGCAGGCGGTGGACTTCCTGGAGCTGGAGCGCCGGTTCGGGACCAACCTGCAGCTGGGCGGCTCCGACCAGTGGGGCAACATCGTGAACGGCGTCGAGCTGATCCGCCGCGTGGACGGCAAGCCGGCGTTCGGCCTGACCACGCCGCTGCTCTCCACCGCCTCGGGCGCCAAGATGGGCAAGACGGTTGCCGGCGCCGTGTGGCTGAACGCCGACCTGCGCAGCCCCTACGACTACTGGCAGTTCTGGCGCAACACCGAGGACGCTGACGTGGGCCGGTTCCTGCGGCTGTTCACCGACCTGCCCTTGGGTGAGATCGCGCGGCTGGAGGCCCTGCCCGGCGCGGAGATCAACGACGCCAAGAAGCTGCTGGCCAATGAAGCGACGCGGATGCTGCACGGCGAGGACGAAGCTGCCAAAGCCGCCACGACTGCGGAAGCGACGTTCGAGCGAGGCGTTTTGTCCGATGACTTGCCTACCGTCGAGTTCGTGTGGGCTGGCCCGGAGGGCGACCTGACCGAGCGCACCGCCGAGGCCTTGGTGAAGGAAGCCGGACTGGCGTCCTCAATGCGCGAGGCGCGCGACCTCATTCAGGGCGGCGGCATTCGCATCAACGACGAAAAGCCGCTGGTCGGCCAGTACTACGCTCGCTCGGATGCCCTAGCGAATCTAGGCGCTTTCAAAGTTCAAAAGGGCAAGAAGACGATCGTCTTGGCCAAGCCGATCTAACCGCACACGCCGTCATGGCCGGGCTTGTCCCGGCCACCCAGAAGCGCCGCCGGCGGGGATTGGCCTGAGCGGTCGGCGTCTCTGGGTCCCCCGGCACAAGGCCGGGGATGACGGTCTCAAATCTGGAGGGGCATTTGAGCACGATCACCGAAGGCGCCAAGGCGCCTGAGTTCGAGCTGGAGACGGCGGACGGGCCCGTCAGGCTCGCCGACTACGCCGGCCGGACGCTGGTGCTCTATTTCTACCCGAAGGACGACACCACCGGCTGCACCAACGAGGCCAAGGCGTTCAGCGAGCTGGCGGACGAGTTCGCCAAGGCGGGCGCCAGCGTGCTGGGGGTCTCCAAGGACAGCGTCGCCTCGCATCGGAAGTTCACCGCCAAGTACGGGCTGAGCGTGCCGTTGGGCTCGGATCCGGCCGGGGCCATGGTCGAGCGCTATGAATCCTGGGTGGAGAAGAGCCTCTACGGCCGCCAGTACATGGGCATCGATCGGTCGACCTTCGTGATCCGCGACGGGGTGATCCGCAAGCTGTGGCGCAAGGTGCGGGTTCCCGGCCACGCCGAGGCCGTGCTGGCGGCCGTGCAGGCGCTCTGAACCAACCTCTGGGCGGCCCTTCCCGACTCAACCGATGGTGTGAAGTTGGGTGCGACGTTAACCGTCTTGCGCGCACCGCAAATCTCGTCGCATATCGCTGGCGTCCGAGGGGTCGGGGGACAGCGACATCATGAAGGACCGCCTGGCGCGTATCCGCGGCTTGTTGAAGCGTTCGCTTTGCGAGCTGTTTCCGGAACGCCACCTCTATGTCCGCTCCGGCGGGGCGATGCGGGCCTATGTCTTCTCCCCCAACCAGCAGATGGTCGCGGCCGGCGGCATAGCCGCGGCGGCGCTGTGGATGGGGGTCTGCACCGCGGCCATGCTGGTCAATGCCCTGTCGGCCACCAAGGCGGACCGCGAGATCGCCCGCACCCAGGCCAAGTACGAGCGCTGGATCTCCGACCGCCAGGCGCGGCTCAACTCGGCGGTGGCCCAGCTGAACGCCGCCGGCGGCAACACCCAGCAACTGGCCGCCGCCGTGGAGAAGCGCCACGCGGCGCTGGCCATGCTGCTGACCGGCATGAAGGGCGCGCCGGGCGCGGCCCAGGCCCTGGCTCCCGCCGTCCACCTCACCGGCCAACCCGCGGGACCGGTGGGCCGCATCGAGATGGTGCAGCTCAGCCAGGACCAACTGCTGGACGCCGCCGACATCTACGCCAAGAGCCGCGCCGACCGGCTCAGGCTGGCCTTCCGCCTGGCCGGCCTGACACCCTCATCCTACCTGCCCAAGGCCGGCGCGCTGGGCGGGCCGCTGGTGGAGGGCAAGGACCCCCGGGCGCTGGCCGCCGTGCTGGACGTGGCGCCGGACTTCGCCGAGCGCGTGCAGCGGGCGGCGGCCGACATCTCCGAGGCCGATGCGCTGAGCCAGGCGGCCGGCAAGCTGCCCTTCGCGCGGCCCACGGCCGGGCGCGAGGAATCCTCCAGCTACGGCGTGCGCGTCGATCCCTTCACCGGTCGGCCGGCCTTCCACACCGGGCTGGATTTCCCCGGCGGCCGGATGACGCCGATCGAGGCCACCGGGCCCGGCGTGGTGGCCTTCACCGGCCCCCGCTCCGGCTATGGCCAGACCGTCGAGGTGGACCACGGCGGCGGGCTGAAGACCCGCTACGGCCACCTGGCGGTGATCTCGGTTCATGTCGGAGACCGCGTGGCCATCGGCCAGCGGCTGGGCGGCATGGGTTCCACCGGCCGCTCGACCGGCACCCACCTGCACTACGAAGTCTGGCTGAACGGCCGGCCGATGAATCCCGAACGCTATCTGAAGGCCGGGGCCTATGTTCGCCAAGCCGGCTAATTCCTCCGAGCGCGCGGCGCCCGGCGAGGCGGCGCGCAAGCCGCTGGCCGCTTCGTTCATCGCCGCGAATGTGCGCCTGGTGGGCGAACTGGTGAGCGACGGCGACGTGCAGCTGGACGGCGCCCTGCAGGGCGAGGCCCGGGTGGACCGGCTGACGCTGGGCGAGACCGGCTCCGTCGACGGCTCCATCACGGGCGACAGCGTCGAGGTGCGCGGCCGGGTGCGGGGCCAGATCACCGCGCGATCGGTGCGGCTGCTGAGCACCGCCGACGTGGAGGGCGACATCACCCACGGCGAGATCGTCGTCGAGGCCGGCGCGCGGTTCGTCGGCCGCAGCCTGCGGCTGGAGACCGCCCCGCAGGCCCTGAGCATCGTCACCGCCGCCGAATAGTCGCGCCTAGGCGTCCATCGAAGAGTCGCGGGTGGCGCCCACGCGCTGCGCCAGGGACGCGCCCATGAAGGCGTCGAGGTCGCCGTCCAGAACCCCTTGCGTGTCAGAGGTTTCCACGTCGGTCCTCAGGTCCTTGACCATCTGGTAGGGCTGCAGGACGTAGCTGCGGATCTGGTGGCCCCAGCCGATGTCGGTCTTCTGTTCCTCGATGGCCGCCTGGGCCGCCTCGCGCTTCTCCAGCTCCAGCTCGTAGAGCCGCGCCTTCAGCATCTTCCAGGCCTGGTCGCGGTTCTGGTGCTGCGAGCGCTGGTTCTGGCAGGCGACCACGATGTTGGTCGGGATGTGGGTCAGGCGCACGGCGCTGTCGGTCTTGTTGACGTGCTGCCCGCCGGCCCCTGAGGCGCGGTAGGTGTCGGTGCGCACGTCGGCCGGGTTGATGTCGATCTCGATGGTGTCGTCGACCACCGGATAGACCCACACCGACGCGAAGGAGGTGTGCCGTCTTGCGCTGGAGTCGAAGGGCGAGATGCGCACCAGGCGGTGCACGCCGGCCTCGGTCTTCAGCCAGCCGTAGGCGTTGGGGCCCTTGATGATCAGGGTGACGGACTTGACGCCGGCCTGCTCGCCGGGCGTCTCCTCCACGAACTCCACCGTCATGCCGTGCGCCTGGGCCCAGCGCGAGTACATGCGCAGCAGGATGTTGGCCCAGTCGTTGGACTCGGTGCCGCCGGCCCCGGAATTGATCTCCATATAGGCGTCGTTGCCGTCCGCCTCGCCGGAGAGCAGCGCCTCCAGCTCGGCGCGCGCGGCGCGGTCCTTCAGCGCCTTGAGCTGGCCGCGCGCTTCGTCGAGAGAGGCCTCGTCGCCCTCCTCGTCGGCCATCTCGGCATAGCCTAGGGCGTCGGCGAGCTCGCGCTCCAGCGCGCGCACCGCCTCGACCTGGGCGGCCAGCCGGTTGCGCTCGCGCATCAGGGCCTGGGCGGCGTCGGCCTTGTCCCAGAGGCTCGGGTCCTCGACCCGGGCGTTCAGCTCATCGAGCTTGCGAAGCGCTGGTTCCCAGTCAAAGACGCCTCCTGAGCAGTTCGATCGACTGCTCGATGTCGGCCTTGGCGGCCTCGACATCCAATCTCATGGGAAACTCCACACCAACTACGGGCGGCCGAGATAGGCCCTAGGTCTCGCTAATACAATCCGGTGATGTCGTCGGACGGCTTCTTGGCCTTGGACGGCGGGACGGCGGGCGGCGGCTGGCCGGGCAGGCCCTGCAGCGGCAGCTGGTTGTAGGGGATCGGGCCGATCGCGTTGGTCCCCTCCGGGGCGATGGCGACCTTCGGCTCGGTGCCCGGCCGGAAGGCCTCACGGATGCCGCGGACCATGGCGAACTTGGCGTTCTTCGGCGTGGGGAAGTCGTCCGGCGCGTAGCCCTTCAGGGCCTCCTGCATGAACTCCACGAAGATCGGCAATGCGGCCTGCGCCCCGGTCTCGCCCTCGCCCAGGCTGCGGTTGTCGTCGAAGCCCACGAACGTGCCCACCACCAGCTTCGGCGAGAAGCCCATGAACCAGGCCGAGCGGTAGTCGTTGGTGGTGCCGGTCTTGCCACCGACCGGGCGGCCCAGCACCAGGGCCTGGGTGCCGGTGCCGCGCTGCACCACGCCCTGCAGCATGGAGGTGATCTGGTAGGCGGTGATCGGGTCCATCACCTGGGCGCCGGCGTCGGGGATGCGCGGGCTCTCGTCGCCGTTGAAGCCGGCGTTGCAGCGCGGGCAGTCGCGGCCGTCGGCCCTGAAGATGGTCTTGCCCTCGCGGTCCTGCACCATCTCGATCAGGTGCGGATCGACCTTGCGGCCGCCGTTGACGAAGGCGGCGTAGACGCCGGTGAGCTTGAACACCGTGGTCTCGCCCGCGCCCAGCGCCATGGCCAGCACCTTGTCCATGTGGTCGGTGACGCCCATCCGCTCGGCGAGCGCGGAAATGCGGTTCATGCCCACGCCCTGGGCCAGGCGCACGGTCATGGTGTTGCGGGAGAGCTCCAGGCCTTTGCGCAGTTGGAGCGGCCCGAGGTACTCGTGCTTGTAGTTCTCCGGGCTCCAGATGGCGCCGTTGGCGCCGGCGAGGCTGATTGGGGCGTCGAGCACGACGCTGGCCGGCGTATAGCCACTCTCCAGCGCGGCGGCATAGACGACCGGCTTGATCGCCGAACCGGGTTGCCGCAGAGCCTGCGTCGAGCGGTTGAAGCTGGAGAGCGAGAAGGAATAGCCGCCGACCATGGCCAACACCCGGCCGGAGTTGGGCTCCATGGCCACCAGGGCGCCGTTGACGATGGGAATCTGCTTCAGCCGGAAGCCGGGCCCGGCGGCGACCGCGTCGACCCAGACCAGGTCGCCCGTGCCGATGCCCTTGCCGGCGCGGGCCCAGGCGACGTCCTCGCCGGCCAGCGAGCCGACCTGGCCCTCGACGGTGCGGACCTGCGCCACGCCGCCGCCGACGCCGGTGACCACAGCGGCGCGCCAGGTGCGGCGCTCGGCGGGCCGGGCGCTCTTCTTCGCCACGTCCTCCCAGCCGGTGAGCGTCGTCACATGGCCCCAGGGACCGCGCCAGCCGTGGCGGCGGTCGTACTTCTCCAGCCCGTCCATCAGCGCCGTGCGCGCCGCGCTCTGCAGGCGGGCGTCCAGCGTGGTGCGCATGTAGTAGCCGCCCTCGTTGATCCGATCGCCGAGCGTGGCGAGGCCGCGGCGGCGCACCTCCTCCACGAAATAGTCGGCGTCGCGGTACTTGGCGCGGGTCGGCTCCGGCTGGACCTTGAGGTCCTCGGCCTTGGCGGCGTCGGCCTGCGGGCGGGTGATCCAGCCGAGCTCGGCCATCTGGTCGATGACGAAGTTGCGCCGGCCGATCGCCTGGGCCTTGCGGCGGATCGGGTGGTAGTTGTCCGGCCCCTTGGGCAGGGAGGCGAGGTAGGCGCACTCGGCGATGTCGAGGTCGCTGATCGACTTGCCGAAGTAGTTGTAGGCCGCCGCGCCGACCCCGTAGGACCGGTAGCCCAGCCAGATCTCGTTCAGATAGAGCTCGAGGATCCGCTCCTTGGAGAGCGTCTTCTCCAGCTGGCGGGCGATCAGCGCCTCCTTCAGCTTGCGGCCAAGGGTGGCGTCGTTGGTGAGCAGGATGTTCTTGGCCACCTGCTGGGTGATGGTCGAGCCGCTCTCAAGGCGGCGGCCCTGGGCGATGTTGACGATGTCCTTGGCCCCGGCCCGCACGATGCCGCCGTAGTCCACGCCCCCGTGCTGGAAGAAGTTGTGGTCCTCGGCGGCCAGGAACGCCTGGGCGAGCTTGGGCGGGATGGCGTCGTAGGGCACGAAGATGCGCCGCTCGCGGGAGAACTCGCCGATCAGGGTGCCGTCCCAGGCGTAGGCGCGGGTGGCGGTCGGCGGGTGGTAGTCGGCGAGATCCGAGGCGTCGGGCATGTCGTGGAACAGCCAGGCGGCCCAGATGGCGATGGCGAAGCCCGCCACGGCGATCAGGCTGAGCACAGCGACGCCGGTGACGACGACCCATCTGGCGGGGGGATTCAAGGTACCAAGGCCTCCAGGGGGCGCCCGTCTCCCCTTAAGGCTCGGTCTAGCGTGCGTCGAGCCGGGCGCCAACGCCCAGCGCTCTAGTCCGCGTCAGCGCGCCGCAAGCCGGGTGGTCTCGGCGAAGTAGTCGTCGATGGAGTCGGCGACGGCGCCCATCAGCCGGCCGCGCTGGGCCGGATCGCTGAGCATGGCCTCGTCGGTGGCGTTGGAGAGGAAGCCCATCTCCAGCAGCACGGCGGGCACCTCGGGGGCCAGCAGCACCATGAAGCCGGCGTCGCGGTGGCTGCGGCGCAGCAGGGGCGCCCTGCCCTCGATGCGGCCGACCAGGGTCTCGGCGAAGGACGCCGAGCGGTTCTTGGTGGCCCGCTGGGTCAGGTCGAAGAGGATGTCGCGCACGCCGCGGTCGCCGGTCAGGCTGGCCTTCATGAACCAGTCCTCGCGCCGCACGAACTTGGCGGCGCGCAGCGAGGCCTTGTCGGAGAGGGTGTAGACGCTGGCGCCATGCACGTCGGCGGCGGGACCGCTGTCGGAGTGCAGCGAGATGAACAGGTCGGCGCCGGCGCGCTGGGCGACGCGCACCCGGTCGGCCAGCGGGATGTAGACGTCGGCGTCGCGGGTCAGCACCACCTTGTAGCGGCCGCCGCGCTCCAGCCGCGCCTTCAGCGCCAGGGCCGCGGCCAGGTTGATGTCCTTCTCGAAGCCCTGGGCGCCGCGGGCGCCGGGATCGTGGCCGCCGTGGCCGGCGTCGATGACGATGGTCCGCTTCATGGACAGCATCGGCGGCGGCTTGGCCGGCAGGAAGGCGGTGCGCAAGGCTGGGGTCGCGAGAGCCGGCGGCGCGGCCTTGGTGAGTTTCACATCGCTGGGCGCGGCGGCCACGTCGACGACGTAGCGGTAGTGGTCGATGCCGTCGGCCGGCGGCAGCAGGAAGCGGCGCTTGATCCTGGCGGCGGGGGCCAGCTCCATCTGCAGGCGCGCCGCCCCGCCCGCCTGGTCGACCACCCAGCGCTTGACCAGCCCCTGGCCCACGCCCTGCTGGCCGTCGGCAGCCGAGACGTCGCCCAGCAGCAGGATCGCCCGGCCGTCGGCGGCGCCGTCGGCGACGAGCTTGCCCGTGGTGGCGTGGTCGAGGTCGATGACCACGCGGGTCTGGACGGCGTCACCGCCCATCCGGACCTTGAGGATGCCAGCCGCCGCGGCGGTGGCGGCGTGGGAGGCGGCCACGGCGACGAAACCGGCGGCCGCGACGGCGCAGGCCAGCACGGCGCGGCCGCGCAGCGTCCCGATAGCCTTCTTCGCCCCCGACAGCACTTGTCTCAGCCCGCCCCTGCCGAACTCGCAATCCCGAATTGGAAGTCCCATCTAGCAGCTTGCGCGGTGGACAAACGGTTAACCAGGTCTTTCCACCGCCGCGCGTCGCCGACCGGCTTTCCTTTTCCGATGCAGTGTTGCAAAGTCCCGCCGCGCTTCAAAGCCGCTCCTGCGCCGCAGGGTTACGGCATACGCGCAAACCACAAGCCCGCGCCGGCTTCGCCCGAAATCTTTCGGCGACGGCGCACCCTCCGATCCGCGCCTCGGGAATGGTTCCTGGCGGCGCGCCTAGGAAACACCCGATGGGCTGCGCAGCTCACGTCCCTTACCGGCCCAAGGCCGATCCAGGCGCCGCATTCGGCGTCCCGGACCATGCGCGCGTCCATCCCAAGAGCTGGCAGCGCCCCGGGTTGAAGCCCGCCGCGCGCCGCGGAGATTCAGTTAATGACGAAGACTATGTTGATCGACGCCGCCCATGCCGAGGAAACTCGGGTGGTCGTGCTCGACGGAAACCGCGTTGAAGAGTTCGATTTCGAGAGCCAGAACCGCAAGCAGCTTCGCGGCAATATCTATCTTGCCAAGATCACCCGCGTAGAGCCGTCCCTGCAGGCGGCCTTCGTGGAGTACGGCGGCAACCGCCACGGCTTCCTGGCCTTCAACGAAATCCACCCTGACTACTACCAGATCCCGGTGGCGGACCGCGAAGCCCTGCTGCGCGAGGTGGCCGAGGCCGACGACGAGGACGACCGCCACGAGCCGCGCGGCCGCGGCGCCTCGTCGGAGGACGACGACGAGGAGGAGGCGAGCGCCTCCGAGGACGACGACGACCTGATGGAAGAAGAGGTCGCCCGGCGCCGCCGGCGGCTGATGCGCAAGTACAAGATCCAGGAAGTGATCCGCCGCCGGCAGATCATGCTGGTGCAGGTCGTCAAGGAAGAGCGCGGCAACAAGGGCGCGG
>JAQGIV010000187.1 GCA_028290945.1 Phenylobacterium sp.
GGCGCGGGCGGCGGAAGGCGGCGGCGGCGGCCAGCGGCGCCAGGCACCAGGCGGCCAGCGGTCCGGCGACCCCGCCGGTCATCTGGCAGGCGACCGCCCCGGCCAGCGCCCAGACCACGATGGCGACGCCGCGAGCGCCGTCCGAGCCGGCGGCGGCCAGCAAAACCCCGAATAGGGCCGCGGCCGCGCCGACGCCCAGGGCGGCCAACTCCACGCCGGGCGCCATCAGGCCGCGCCAGACCAGGCCGGCGCCGGCGCCCACGACCGCCACGACCCAGGCGAGGTGCCACAGGACCGCGAACCGGCGCTCGCGCGCCCGCGCCCGTTTCGCCCCCCTCGATCGTCGGCTGGATCCCGCCAGGATCAGAACTCCACCCTTGTCCGCCAAGGTTGCGGACCCGGTCAGCTTAGCGGTCCGCGCGAGCCCGGGGTAGACGCCTCGCCTTCTGCGCGACTTGGGAAGCACCCTAAGAGCCATGACGGAAACAAAATCGTAAGCGGGTGGCGAAACAATGCCCGCCTCTGAACCCGAAGGCCCGCGTGACCTCCGATGCGCCCAGCGGTCGACAAGAGCCCCGCGCCGCCCGCGCCCAGCGAGGCGGCGCTGGAAGAGCAGAAACGCGCCTTCCTGCGGCTGGTGAGCCATGAGCTGCGCACACCGCTGAACTCCATCCTGGGCTTTTCGGAGATCCTCGCCTCGGAACTCTACGGGCCGCTGGGGGCGCCGCAGTACAAGGAATACGCCGAAATCGTCCGCGACAGCGGCCACAAGCTGCTCAGGATGGTCAACCAGTTGGTGGAGATCGCCCGGCTGCAGGCCCAGGCCATGGACTTCGAACCGGGTCCCGAGCCGTTGCAGGCCGCCGTCGAAGAGGTGCTGGCCGGCTTCACCGCAGAGATCGCCGAGGGCGCCGTGGTGGTGAAGGTGGCCTCCGCGGCCAAGCTGCCGGTGGTGAGCGCCGACCCGCGCGGCCTGCGCACGGTGCTGTCGGGCCTGATCCACAACGCCGTGGTCTTCTCGCCGGCCGGCGCCGAGGTGCGGATCGCCGCCGCCCGCAAGGGGCCCGCCGTGGAGATCGTCATCGAAAATCCCGGCGACGTCCTCGATCCCGCCGACCTGGCGCGGCTGAAGCAGCCCTTCGAGCAGGGCGACACCGCGCTCACCCGCCGCGCCCAGGGCGCCGGCCTTGGCCTGTCCATCTGCGCGCTCACCGCCAAGGCCATGGGCGGCCGCCTCGACCTCGCGGCCCGGCCCAAGGGCGGCCTCACCGCCCGCGTGAGCCTGCCGGCGGGCTGATCGGGGCCTGATCGCGGTTGCGGTTATCCGCAGGCGTCCTTAAGTCGCCCGCGATGAGCGCCATCGACGAGCACCTGGCCGAGCTGGCCGACGAGTTCGAGGTCCTGGGCGACTGGGAGGAGCGCTACCGCTATGTGATCGAGCTCGGCCGCGAGCTCGCCCCCCTCGCCGAGGCCGAGCGCACCGAGCCCTACAAGGTGCGCGGCTGCGCCAGCCAGGTGTGGCTGGTCACCGAGCCGCAGGCCGACGGGACGCTGCGCTTTCGCGGCGACAGCGACGCCCACATCGTGCGCGGCCTGATCGCCATCCTGCTCAGGCTCTATTCGGGCCGTTCGCCCGCGGAGATCCTGGCCTTCGACGCCAAGGCCGGCTTCGACAGGCTGGGGCTTTCCGGCGCCCTGTCGCAACAGCGCTCCAACGGGTTGGCCTCGATGGTGGCGCGGATCCGGCGCGATGCGGAGACGGCGGCGGCCGCCTAGGCGGCTCTCACACCACTCGTCACCTGGCTCATGCCGATGACGGCGTCGTAGCCGAGGATCATGTCCACCCGGCCGCCGTCGGCGGCCAGCGGCAGGCGCAGCCACAGGATCGACAGGTGCGAGGCGCCGCGCCAGGCGAGGCTGTGCATGCCGACCGCCGGGCGGCCGTCGGCCACCACCTTGGCGAGTTCGAGGCGCCAGTAGTCGGCCGCGGCGCTGTTGTAGACGTCGGAGAGACCGCGGCCGGTGATTTCGCGGCCATAGACGTCGTAGAGCCCGGTGCCGGCCAGCCGGATGCGGAAATCCAGCGGCTCGCGCACCACGTCGATAAGGCTCAGCGTCGGCAGCAGGCGCTTGATGTCGCCGGGGTCGAGGTCGCGGCGGCCCGGCAGCCTGGCGCCCTGCCGGCGCGAGGCCCAGTAGGCGAACAGCTCCTCGTGCGCACGGGCCGCAGCCGCCGGGGCGCCGATCTGCGCCGCCATCCCCAAAATCCCCTACAACTGCTTGGAATTGCAGCGAATCACTTATCGCCCGATGCGCGAATCGGCGGCAAGCGAAATTGGGTTAACGGCGATCATTTGGAGCGGGGTGAGTCTTTCGGGACTCGCGGCGCAGAAAGCAAAACGCCCGCCGGTGAAGGCGGGCGTCTGCAAGTTCGAAGATCGGGCGGGCTAGCGCTTCTTGCGCGCCGCCTGGCGGCCGCCTTGGCCGAGACCCATCTGCTTGGCCAGGTCCGAGCGGGCCTTGGCGTAGTTGGGGGCCACCATCGGATAGTCCTTGGCCAGGCCCCACTTCGCCCGGTACTCCTCGGGGCTCATGTTGTACTTGGTGCGCAGGTGCCGCTTCAGCGACTTGAACTTGCGGCCATCTTCCAGGCAGATCAGATAGTCCGGCGTGATCGAGCGACGGATCGGCACGGCCGGTTCCTTCGGCGCGGCCTCGGCGGCCTCGGCGCCCGACGAGATCCCGGCCAGGGCGCGGTGCACGCTCTGGATCAGGCTCGGCAAGTCCGCCGCGGTGACGGTGTTGTTACCGACATAGGCGGAAACAATATCCGCGGTCATCTCGATGACTTCCGACTTCTCGTCCATTCTTGTCATTCCACAGGAAACGCGCCGACTGGAGACGCTGAATCGATCATAAGATCAGTAGCGCGGTCATTATCTGGAACTTAAGCCAAGCACAAGCGCCGGTTTAGAGGAATTTTGGGCCCTGTCGGTGAAAATCACCAATTGAACCACGTTTTCGAAATGCAGCCGCCGATTTGAGCCGAGTAAGCATCGGCGACTCTACCTGTGCGGAATTACCCGCTGCCGGTTCGCGCGGCCCAGCCCGTCGATGTGCGCTGCAACATGATCTAGCCGAATGTCGCCCTAGCTGAATTTGGGCGGCGTCCAGTGCGGCCAGATATCCGGCAAGTCCTTCGACACCTGATCGGGATACTGCGGCGGCCGCTTCTCCAGGAACGAGGTGACCCCTTCCCGCGCATCGCCCGAGGGGCCGCGCGCCTGGATGCCGCGGCTGTCGGCCCGGTGGGCGTCCATGGGATGGGCGGCGCCGGCCATGCGCCAGATCAGCTGGCGGGTGAGCGCGATGGAGACGGGTGCGGTGTTGTCGGCGATCTCGCGGGCCAGGGCGCGGGCGGCGGGCAGCAGCTCGTCGGGCGCATGCACTGAGCGCACCAGCCCGCGGTCGTGGGCCTCGGCCGCCGGGAACAGGCGGCCGGTGTAGCACCACTCCAGCGCCGTCTGGACGCCCACCAGATGCGGCAGGAACCAGGAGGACGCCGCCTCCGGATTGAGCCCCCGGCGGGCGAACACGAAGCCGTAGCGGGCCTCGCTCGAGGCCAGCCGGATGTCCATGGCCAGCTGCATGGTGACGCCGACCCCCACGGCGGCGCCATTGCAGGCGCTGATCACCGGCTTCAGGCTCTCGAAGATGCGCAGGGTCAGCAGGCCGCCGCCGTCGCGCTGCAGGCCATCGACCGTGCGGGCCGCCATCGCCTCGCCGCCGCGCTTCTCGTAATCGAAGGTCTCCCCGCCGCCGGAGAGGTCCGCCCCGGCGCAGAAGGCGCGGCCGGCGCCGGTGACGATCACGCAGCGCACCGCGTCGTCGGCGTCGGTCAGGTCGAACACCGCGATCAGGTCGCGCATCATCTGGGTGTTGAAGGCGTTGAGCTTTTCCGGCCGGTTCAGGGTGACCGTGGCGATCCCATCCTCCACCGAATAGAGCAGGGTCTCGAAACTGGGCGCCGCCATCCGTGTCGTCCTCCCGACATTTTGCGGCATTCCCATCGCCTTGACGGACGGTAGGTCAAGGGCCGCAATGAGCCTCAACGAAGATAAGTCAGCGGCCCCGCCCACACAGAGAGAGGCCGCCCTCGGGGAGTGCGACCATGCATCCGTCCGTCCACGCCAGGACCGCGCCGGACAAGCCCGCCTACATCATGGCCTATTCGGGCGAGACGGTGACCTATGGCCAGCTCGACGCGCGGTCGAACCAGGGGGCGCACCTGTTCCGCTCGCTGGGCCTGAAGGCCGGCGACGCGGTGGCCTTCTTCATCGACAACCACCCGCGCTACTACGAGCTCCTGTGGGCGGCGCAGCGGTCCGGCCTGCGGTTCACCTGCCTGTCGTCGAAGCTCACGCCGGGCGAGGTGGAGTACATCGTCAAGGACTGCGAGGCGAAGGCGTTCATCAGCTCGCTGGCGCTGTCGGAGATGGCGCTGGACGTGGCGCCGCGGATCCCCGGCGTGGCGCTCTACATGGTGGGCGGCGCGGCGGGCCCCTACAAGAGCCTGGAGGACGCCCGCGCCGGCTTCCCGACCACGCCGATCGCCGACCAGCAGGCCGGCGCGGCGATGCTCTATTCGTCCGGCACCACCGGGCGGCCGAAGGGCGTGCGGCGCGCGGCCCCGGTCGATCCGGCGATCGAGGCGCCCAACGGTCTCGCGATGATGGGCCAGGCCATGTACGGCTGGGACAAGGACACCACGGTCTACCTGTCGCCGGCGCCGCTCTACCACGCCGCCCCGCTGGGTTGGTCCATGGCGGTGCAGGCCCTGGGCGGCACGGTGGTGATGATGGAGCGGTTCGACGCCGAGGACGCGCTGCGCTTCATCGAGCAACACCGGATCACGACGGCCCAGTGGGTGCCGACCCATTTCGTGCGCATGCTGAAGCTGCCGGAGGCGGCGCGGACCCGCTACGACATGTCCTCGCTGACGGCGGTGTTCCACGCCGCGGCCCCCTGCCCGGTGCCGGTCAAGGAGCAGATGATCGCCTGGTGGGGCCCGATCATCCACGAGTACTACGCCGGCACCGAGGGCAACGGCTTCTGCGCCATCACCTCGGCCGAGTGGCTGGCGCACAAGGGCTCGGTGGGCCGCGGCCTGACCGCCCAGGTGCGCATCTGCGACGAGGACGGCGAACCGCTGCCGCCGCGCGCCGAGGGCCTGGTGTTCTTCGAGGGCGGCGGCCAGTTCGAGTACCACGGCGATCCGGCCAAGACCGCCGAGAGCCGCAACCGGCACGGCTGGACGACGTTGGGCGACGTGGGGTGGCTCGACGAGGAGGGCTACCTCTACCTCACCGACCGCAAGAGCTTCATGATCATCTCCGGCGGGGTGAACATCTATCCGCAGGAGATCGAGAACCTGCTGATCACCCACCCGAAGGTGGCCGACGCCGCGGTGGTGGGCGCCCCCGACGAGGAGATGGGTGAGAAGGTGGTGGCGGTGATCCAGCCGGCCGACTGGGACGCCAACCACGAAGAGCTGCGCGCCGAGCTGATGGCCTATGCGCGCCAGAACCTCAGCCACGTGAAGTCGCCGCGGGTCATCGACTTCATGAAGGAGCTGCCCCGCCACGCCACCGGCAAGCTCTACAAGCGCCTGATCCGCGACGCCTACTGGGCCAAGGACGGTTCGCGCATCGCCTGACCCCGCCTTGCCGCGCCGGGCGCGCGTGCTAGAGGTCGGCCATCCAATTCAAACACGAGGGAGCAACCCGAATGAACCCGGTCGAGATCAAGGACCTGCCCGGCCTGGTGGGCACGGAGGTGGGCGTGTCGGACTGGCTGCTGATCGACCAGGACCGGGTCAACAAGTTCGCCGAGGCCACCGGCGATCACCAATGGATCCACGTGGACGTGGAGCGCGCCACCCGCGAGATCGGCGGCCCGATCGCCCACGGCTACCTGACCCTGTCGCTGATCCCGGCCCTGTCGAGCGGCATGTTGCCGGTGAAGGGCGTGACGCGCGGCATCAACTACGGCTCGGACAAGGTGCGCTTCACCAACATGGTCCGGGTCGGCAAGCGCGTGCGCCTGCGCCAGAAGCTGATCGGCGCCGAGCCCAAGGCCGGCGGCATGCAGTTGAAGAACCAGTGCACCATCGAGATCGAGGGCGAGGACAAGCCCGCCTGCATCGCCGAGACCATATCGGTGGTCTACGGGGGCTGATCCGAAATTGCTCCCCTTCGGGGGAGCTGTCCCGAAGGGACTGAGGGGGCTTCCGCTCAGAAGGCGCAGCTGCCGGTTCGCGGCGGATGCCCCCTCCACCGCTTCGCGGTCCCCCTCCCCCGAAGGGGAGGAATTCTAGTCCGGCCGCACCGCTTCCTCGGCTGACGCCGCCTTCGCGCCGGTCACCGGGACCTCCTGGACGAACACGGTCACCGGGGCGCGGGGATCGTCGACGCGGGCCAGGGTCTCGCGGATGAACTTGGCGTGGGTGACGATGCCGATCTCCAGGCGCTCGTGGTTCAGCTCCACCTGCTGGGTGAGCAGCCCGGCGATGAACTCCGGCTCCTTGCCCCCGCCGTCGGCCGAGGCGCGGCGGTCCTGGTCGGTCATGTAGACCGGGCCGCCGGAGTTGCCGGGGAACACCGAGAAGTCGAGCAGGAAGGTCGGGAAGATCTTGGCCGGCGCCACCGGATAGGAGGCGACGCGGCCCGAGCGCAGGATCGGAAAGCCCGCCTGGTTGGCCGCCAGCCCGCGCGGGAAGCCCAGGGCCATCATCTCGTCGCCGGCCCGGACCTTGTAGTTGGCGAAGGTGTCGTCGGAGGCCAGGTAATCCTGCGGGATGGCCGCCTTGGCGAAGTCGGCCGGGGCGGAAATCACGATCGCCGCCACGTCGCGCGACGGATGCTGCGTCCAGAGCTCGTGGCCCGCGCCGTCGCGGATCTGCACCGGCTGGGGCGAATAGGACCAGCTGCCGTCGGGATTTTCGATGCGATAGCCGATGGTCGCGGTCTTGCCCGGCATGCCGGCCAGCACGTGCTTGGCGGTGATCAGCACGGTCCGCGGCCGCCCGTCCGGCGTCGGGTCGGAGATCAGAAATCCGGTGCCGACCGTGCGCGTGCCGTCGCCCAGCGGTTGTTCCAGC
This sequence comes from Phenylobacterium sp., assembly GCA_028290945.1. Classification (GTDB taxonomy): domain Bacteria; phylum Pseudomonadota; class Alphaproteobacteria; order Caulobacterales; family Caulobacteraceae; genus Phenylobacterium. The sequence continues at coordinate 7,160 of JAQGIV010000187.1, forward strand.
TGGACCGTGGCGTGCATCAGGTCGACGGCGAGGTCGATCGCCATGAGGTTCCCCGACTGGTTTTGCGTGGCTGTCGCGTCTTGCAGCGCGATCTCGATGATCTGCTGATTTGGTCAGAGTCCCCGCCGCCCGACAACGCGACAGGCTGTCCGCCGCCCGCGCCCAAACGCCGCGCGCAAGGCGGTGCTTGAGCCGGCCCGGCGCCCGGCGCATGTAGCGGCCATGAGCCGCCCCGTCCCGCCCCGCGCCCCCAAGCAGCCCCGTCGCATCGAACAGCTCGGCCGCGCCCGGGTCGACGACTACGCCTGGATGAAGGACGACAACTGGCAGCAGGTGCTGCGCGACCCCAAGATCCTGCGCACCGACGTGCGCGATCACCTCACCGCCGAGAACGCCTACACCAAGGCCATGCTGGCCGCGACGGAGCCGCTGCAGGCCCAGCTGTTCGAGGAGATGAAGGGCCGCATCAAGCAGGACGACGCCTCGGTCCCCACCCCCGACGGTCCCTTCGAATACGCCGCCCGCTACGAGCTGGGCGCGCAGCATCCGCGCCATGTGCGCACCCCGCGCGGCGGCGGGGCGGAGGCCTTGCTGCTCGACGAGGAGGCGCTTTCCAAGGGCAAGGCCTACTTCCACGTGGGCGGCGCCAGCCACAGCCCCGACCACGCCCTCTACGCCTGGGCCGCCGACGAGCAGGGCTCGGAGTACTACACGATCCGGGTGAAGGACCTGGCCACCGGCCAGGAGATCGGGGGCGCCATCGAGAGCGCCTACGGCGACTTCACCTTCTCGCCGGACAGCCGGTGGATCTTCTGGATCTGGCGCGACGAGAACGCCCGCCCGGCCAAGGTCTTCCGCCGCCCGGCGCGCGGTGGCGAGGACACCCTCGTCTACGAGGAGCTGGACGACGGCATGTTCCTGGGCGTCGGCACGGCGTCGGACGACAGCCACATCCTGATCCACGTGGGCAACCAGGAGACCACCGAGCTGTGGCTGATCCCGGCCGCCGACCCGACCGCCGCCCCGGTGGTGGCCGAGCCGCGCCGCGTGGGGATCAAGTACGAGCTCGACCACTGGACCGACCGCTGGGTGATCCGCACCAACGACGACGGGGCGGTGGACTTCAAGCTCTGCGTCTCCGACGCCGCGGTCCCGGCCAAGGCCAGCTGGCGCGACTGGGTCATGCACCGGCCCGGCCACTACCTGACCGGCTTCGCCGCCTACGCCGACTTCATCGTCCGCGCCGAGCGGGTGGAGGCGCTGGACCGGCTGGTGGTCACCTCCCGGGGCGGCGAGGAGCACATCGTGGCCTTCCCGGAGGAGGCCTATGCGCTGAGCCTGGAGCACACCTACGAGTACGCCACGACCCTGACCCGCTTCGTCTACCAGTCGCCGACCACGCCCCGGCAATGGTTCGACTACGACCTGGCAAGCCGCCAGCGGACGCTGCGCAAGACCCAGGAGGTCCCCTCCGGCCACGATCCCGCCCGCTACGTCGCCCGGCGCATCCAGGCGACGGCGCAGGACGGCGAGCGCGTGCCGATCACGCTCTTGATGCTGAAGGACACGCCGCGCGACGGCTCGGCGCCGGTGATGCTCTACGGCTACGGCTCCTACGGCATGGCCATGGAGCCCAGCTTCTCGATCCGCAATCTCAGCCTCGTGGACCGCGGCTGGATCTGGGCGGTGGCGCACATCCGCGGCGGGTCCGACAAGGGCTGGGGCTGGTTCCTCGATGGGCGCAAGGACAAGAAGCCCAACAGCTTCACCGACTTCATCGCCTGCGCCGAGCACCTGATCGCCGAGGGCTATGCGACGAAGGGCCAGATCGCGGCCTACGGCGGCTCGGCCGGCGGCATGCTGATGGGGGCGGTGGCCAACCTGCGGCCCGAGCTGTGGGGCGCGATCATCGCGGCCGTGCCGTTCGTCGACGTGCTGAACACCATGAGCGACACCACCCTGCCGCTGACCCCGCCCGAGTGGCCCGAGTGGGGCAACCCGATCGAGGACCCGGCGGCCTACGACCTGATCGCCGGCTACAGCCCCTATGACCAGGTGAGCGCCCAGGCCTATCCGCCGGTGCTGGCCACCGGCGGGCTCTCGGACCCGCGGGTCACCTATTGGGAGCCCGCCAAGTGGGTGGCCAAGCTGCGCGAATTCTCGGCGGGCGAGGCCCCGATCCTGCTGAAGATCAACATGGAGGCCGGCCACGGCGGGGCGTCGGGACGTTTCGACTTCCTGAAGGAGATCGCCCTCGACTACGCTTTCGCCGTCTGGGCGCTGGATGAGGGGCGGCGCGATGATCGTAAGGGCGGCGACTGAGGCCGACGCGGTGGCGCTGGCGGCCATCTATGGCCACCATGTGCTGACCGGCTTCGGCACTTTCGAGACCACGCCGCCGGACGCCGCCTGGATGGACGGCCGCCGGCGCGAGGTGCAGGGCTACGGCCTGCCCTTCCTGGTGGCGGAGGAGGACGGCCGGGTGCTGGGCTATGCCTATGCGAGCCCGTTCCGGCCGCGCCCCGGCTACCGCTTCACCGCCGAGGACAGCGTCTATGTGGCCCCCGATGCGGTCGGCAAGGGCGTCGGCCGCGCGGTGCTGTCGCAGGTGGTCGCGGCCTGCGAGGCGGCGGGCCTGCGCCAGCTGGTGGCGGTGATCGGCGACAGCGAGAACGCCGCCTCCATCGGCCTGCACCGATCGCTGGGCTTCGAGCCGGCCGGGGTGGGACGTAGTTTCGGCCACAAGCACGGCCGCTGGGTCGACATCGTCTGGATGCAGAAGGCGCTGAACGGCGGCGACAGCCGCGACCCCGACCGGCCCGGTCTCAGCTTGTAACCTTCGGCCGCAGCGCCGCGGATAGTGACGCGCGGCGAACTCCGATACATTGCGCCGGTCTTGTTACAGGGGGCGCGATGTCGGCCGTCGACGCAGGCCAGGGGCAGTCTCTCGCGCGTCACATCGACGACGCGCTGCGGCGGCGCGACCTGCCGACGGCGCTGCGGCTGCTGGACGAGGCCGAGGCCGCCCGCCCGGCCGACCCTGAGATCAGGATGCAGAAGGCCGTCGTGCAGCGGGTGGCCGGCGACTTCGAAGGCGCGCTGGCCTCGCTGGACGCGGCGCTCAGCCTCGATCCCTACAACTTCGTGGCCCTGCTGGGGAAAGGCGCCATCGTCGAGCGGCTGGCCGGCGAGCGGCAGGCCGCGCCGGTCTATCGCAACGCCCTGAAGATCGCCCCGCCGGAGATCCCGCCGGGCCTGGCCGGCCCCGTCGCCCGCGCCCGCGAGGTGATCGCCAAGACCGCCGACGCCCTGGAGGCCTGGCTGGACGAGCATCTGAAGGCCACCGGCGCGACCTGCACAGGCCCCGCCCAGGCGCGCCTCGCCGAGAGCGTGAAGGTGTTCTCCGGCAAGGGCCGCATCTACAACGCAGAGCCGGTGGACCTGCACTATCCCCGCCTGCCGGCCATCCCGTTCCCGGACCGCGGGCAGTTCCCCTGGCTGGCCGAGCTGGAGGCGGGCGCCGACACCATCCGCGGCGAGCTGGAGCCGCTGCTGGAAAGCCGCGCCGGCTTCGACCCCTACATCGACTATCCGCCCGACGCGCCGGTCAACCAGTGGGGCGAGCTGAACCGGTCGCAGAAGTGGACCTCCTACTTCCTGTGGAAGGACGGCCAGCGCCAGGCGCAGGCCGCCGCCGACTGTCCGCAGACCGTGGCCCTGCTGGAGACCCTGCCGCTCTGCGACCAGCCGGGGTTCGCGCCCAACGTGGTGTTCTCGGCGCTGGAAGCCCGCACCCACATCCCGCCGCACACCGGCTCCACCAACACCCGCCTGTTGGTCCACCTGCCGCTGATCCTGCCGGGCCCGGCGCGCTTCCGGGTCGGCAACGAGACCCGAAACTGGAAGCTGGGCGAGGCCTGGGTGTTCGACGACACCATCGAGCACGAGGCCTGGAACGACGCCGACCGGCTGCGGGTGATCCTCATTCTCGACATCTGGAACCCGCTGCTGGAGCCGGCGGAGCGCGCGCTGGTCAGCGCCATGCTCACGGCGCGCGAACAGTTCTTCGCCCGCTGAACGCCGACGCCTATAAGGCCACCGTGACCATCTCCGCCGACCCCCTCGATCAAGCCGACGCCCTGGTGGGCGAAGGCCGCGCCGCCGAGGCGCTGAAGATCACCCAGCCGCTGGCCACCGGGCCGAACCCCAGCCACGCGGCGCTCACCGGCCACGCCGTGGCGCTGAAGGCGCTGCGCCGCACGGAGGAGGCCCTGGCCTTCAACGAACAGGCGACCCAGCGCTACGCGCAGAGCGGCGTCGCCTGGCACAACCTGGCCGCCACCCTGGGCGACCTGGGCCGCGGCGAAGCGGCCAAGGCGGCGGTCGAGGAGGCCTTCAAGCGCGGCCTCGACGTCTCGCAGACCTGGAGCGTCTATGCCCGCGCTCTGCTGGCCGTGGGCGCCCTCGACGAGGCCGAGCGGGCCTATGCCGAATCCCTGCGCCGCGCGCCCGGCGACGTGGAGGTGGCCACCGAATACGCCAACCTCATCTGGATGCGGCGCGGCGACGTGGCGGCCGCCCAGGCGGTGCTGGACGACGGCTTCCGCGGCGGCGGCGCGGCCTCGCCGCTGCTGATCTCCAAGGCCAAGCTGCTGGAGGCCTCCGGCGACCTGGTGGGCGCGGCGCGGCTGCTGGCGCTGGGCGTCGAGCGGTTGCCGCAGGACATCGCCCTGCTGGTCACCGGCGCCCAGGCGGCCCTCGAGATCGGCGACATCGCCGCCGCCGAGGCCTTCGTCGCCCAGGCCCAGGCGCTGGGGCCGGACCGCCTCGACGTGCTCAACCAGGCCGCCATCGTCGAGCTGGCCGCCGGCCGGCCCGACCGGGCGCTGGCCGCCGCGCGCCGCGGGCT
>JAQGIV010000023.1 GCA_028290945.1 Phenylobacterium sp.
CGGCGGCGGCTGCGACATGGCCGGCTGGCTGCAGGGCAAGCTGCGCAGCGACGCCCGCGTGCAGGCGGCGGTGGCCGCCGTGCACCGCGGCCGCCCGCTGCTGGTCTGGAACGGCGCCTGGGTGCCGCATCCGGGCGAGGAGGGCGCGGGCCTGGCCCAGGTGCGCGAGGCGATCATGTGGGACGTGGCCTTCGCCCCCGTGGCCTGCCGCGCCGAGCCGGTGCGCGGCCTGGTGCTGATCACCCTCGACGACGGACCCGCCGCGCCGCGGGTGGTGCTGGGCGCGGGGAGCTGGCGCTGGTCGGACCTGCTGTTCTCCCGCTCCACGGCCGCGGCGCGGCGTTAGGACAGGCCGGCATTCCTCGCTATCGGCGGCCGAAGCGCCTATAGCTGCCGGCGTGCGCCGTCGGGCGTGTGCCGCCAGCGAAGCGGTCGATCAAGCCCGGCGCGGCGCCCGTTGAGCGTCCCCCCAATGTCATTCCTGTTCGCGGCCGCCCTGGCTTGCGTCATCCTGGTCCTGCTGGCCGGGCCGGCCCTGCGCGTCTTCATCCCCCGCCTGGCGAAGCGCGCGTGAACCTCATCGCCCGAGGCCCCAGCCGCGACACCGCCTTCCGCGTCACCGTGCACGACGGCGTCTGGTCGGTGACCAAGAACAAGGTCTTCTACGGCGACTACAACAGCCGGCCGCAGGCGATCCGCAGCGCCTGCTACGGCGCCCGCGCGGTGGAGGCGACGGGGGCCACGGCCCGCGTGCTGGTCGCGCCCGGCGACGAGGTCATCGCCCACCGCGACCTCGCCATCGCCCCCTGAGGAGCCCGACCATGGACCACGCCGCCATGGACACCGTCATGCAGGTGGTCGGCCTGGCCGCCGTCGTGGTGCCCATGGTGGCGCTATTCGTCGGCCTCGCCATCGTCTCGCGCCGCCGCGCGGCCGCCGAGCAGGCCGCGTTCGACGCCACCTCCGCCCCCGACCCTTCGCCCGAAAGGCCCCGACCATGACCAGCTACAATCCGCGCCAGCAGCAGCCCGTCCGCCGCGACCTCACCGACGCGCGCTCGTCCGCCGGGCCCGCCGCCCAGGGCGTCCGCAAGACCATCCTCAACGACCTGCGCAGCACCCGCGCGCGGCCGGGCTGAGGCGGGCTCGGCCATGGGCCTGCTCAACTGGTTCGCCAGCCTCGCGCCCAGCGCCGCGGAGATCCGCGCCGAGGTCTGGAGCCTGGGCGTGCGCCATCGCGGCCACGCGCTGGACGGCGCCTTGCAGGAGCTTGCCGGCCGCTCCGTGCCGCCGGCCCGCGCCGCCCTGCTGAAGGCCTGCGTGCAGCAGCTGCGCCGGCGCTGAGCGCCTAGAACACGCCCATCGCCAGGCCGGCCGCGAGGGCCGCGCCCAGCTGGCGGCAGGCCGCCAGCTGCGCGGCGCTCAGCGTCTTCGCCGCCAGGATGGCCTGCGGCGTCTGGGCGTGGGTGCCGACGATCAGCGGCTCGGCGACGGGCTTCAGCCGCCAGCCGGTGGCGATCCGCGCGAGCTGCCGCGCCGCGCCCGTCCCGTCGCTGCCCGCCGCGATCATCGCCGCGTAGGGCCGCCCGTTCAGCCGCTCCAGGCACGGGTAGTAGCTGCGGTCGAAGAATTCCTTCATCTCGCCGGACATCGACGCCAGGTTCTCCGGACAGGCGAACAGGTAGCCGTCGGCGCTCAGCACGTCGGCCGCGCCCGTCTCCGCGGCCGGCAGCAGCCTGACCGCGACCTCCCGCTCGGCCTCGGCGCCGGCCACTGCCGCGCCCGCCATCTGCCACGCGGCGCCGGTCCTGGAGTGCCAGACGATCAGCAGGGTCTTCATCGCCTCGCCTCCAGCATTGCGCGGCTGAAACGCACCCGCGCTTGCGCCGCCTCGGCCGCGCCTCCAAGCTTGGTGGCAACAATGGGGGGATTTGAATGACTCGTCGCCTAGCCTTCGCCGCGGCGCTCGCCGCCGCGACTCTCGTCGCCGCGCCCTGCGCGCTGGCCAAGCCGGCCCCGGCCGTCGCCGCCGCCGCCCGCGACCTGAGCCAGACCACCACGCCGGAAGCCGTCGGCTTCGACAGCGCGCGGCTGAAGCGCCTCGACGACTACATGGCCGGCGTGGTCGCCCAGGGCCGGGTGGCCGGCATGACCACCCTGCTGGCCCGCCACGGCAAGGTGGTGGAGTTCAAGACCTACGGGAAGCAGTCGCTGGCCACCGGCCAGCCGATCGCCCGGGACACCATCTTCCGCATCTATTCCATGTCCAAGCCGCTGACCGGCGTGGCCATGATGATCCTCTTCGAGGAGGGCAAGTGGCGCCTCGACGACCCGGTCACCCGCTACGTGCCGGAGTTCAAGAAGCTGAAGGTGATGGTCAAGGCCGACGCCGACGGCAAGATCACCGAGGTCGAGGACATGAAGCGTCCGCCGACCATGCGCGAGATCATGAGCCACACGGCGGGCTTCGGTTACGGCCTCGGCGACAAGCACCCGGTCGACAAGCTCTATCGCGAGAAGAGGGTGCTCTCCGGCGTCGACATGAAGGACATGATCGACCGCACGGCTAACATCCCGCTGTTGTACCAACCCGGCACTGATTGGTCCTATTCCTCGGCCGTCGATATCCATGGCTTCATCGTCGAGAAGCTGACCGTCATGACGCTCGGCCAGTTCCTCGAGAGCCGGGTCTTCA
>JAQGIV010000024.1 GCA_028290945.1 Phenylobacterium sp.
CGGCCGGCGTCGCCGCGGCGCTGGCCAGCTGCGGCGCCAGCCCGGCCCCGCCGGCCGCCCCGAGCGTGCTGGTCCGCACCCAGCCGGCCCGGCAGGGCGCCGTGCCCGACGTGGTCACCGTCTACGGCGCCGCCGCCCCCGCCACCGGCACGCTGCAGACCCTCAGCCTCAAGCAGCCGGCGCGGGTCGACGCCATCCTGGTGGCCCCCGGCGCCCCGGTGAGGACCGGCCAGCGGATCATCGCCTACAGCCTCGATCCGACCTCGGTCAGCGCCTACCGCCAGGCCACCGCCGCCGTGACACTGGCCCAGCAACAGCAGGCGCACGCGACCCAGCTGTTCGCCCAGCAGCTGGCCACCCGCGACCAGGTGGCCATGGCCGACACCGCGCTGCGCAACGCCCAGGCCGCGCTGGCCGCCCTGATGCAGCAGGGGGCCGGCGCGCCGTCCGGCGGGGTCGCGGCCCCGTTCGACGGCGTGGTCGTCACCATCCCGGTGGCCGTCGGCGACCAGACGGCGATCGGCGCGCCGCTCGCCACCGTCGCGCGCCAGGGCGCCCTGGTGATCACCGCCGGCTTCGACCCCGCCTCGGCCGCGCGGCTGCGCGCCGGCCAGCCGGCGACCCTGCAGAGCCTGACTGGCGGGCCGCCCGTCCAGGGCCACATCCTGCGGGTCTCCGGCGCCCTCAATCCGCGCACCCGCCTGGTCGACGCCGATATCGCGGTCAGTGGCGGCGTGATCCTCGGCGACGCCTTCCGCGCCAGCGTCACGGTCGGCCAGGTTTCCGGCTGGATCGCCCCGCACGTCGGCGTGCTCAACGACGCCCAGGGCGACTACGTCTTCCAGGTCAGCGGCGGCAAGGCGCGCCGCGTCAACGTGCAAGTGATCCGCAACGCCGGCGACGTCGACGTCGTCCAGGGCCCCCTCGACCCGCGCCTGCCGCTGGTGGCTGACGGCGCCTATCAGCTGGACGCCGGGATGCTGGTCCGAACTGCGACCGCGAAATGAGCTTCGTCGGCTTCCTCGAAGGGCAATGGCGGGCCATCCTGCTGGTCGCCTTTGCGCTGGCCGCGGCGGGCCTGGCCATGGCGGTCTCGCTGCCGGTCGGCCTGTTCCCGCAGGTGGCCTTCCCCCGCGTGGTGGTCGACCTGGACGCCGGCAGCCGCCCGGCCGACCAGACGGCCCTGCTGGTCACCCGCCCCGTCGAGGAGGCGATCCGCACGGTGCCGGGCGTGCTCGACGTGCGCTCCGAGACCACCCGCGGCTCGGCGCAGATCTCCGTCGACTTCGGCTGGGGCCGCGACATGGTCGCCTCGACACTGCTGGTCGACGCCGCCGTCGCCAAGACCCTGCCCAACCTGCCGCCGGGCGCCGCCTACAACGTGCGGCGGATGGATCCGACGGTGTTCCCGATCATCTCCTACGCCCTGGAATCCAACAGCGCCTCACCGGTGGCGCTGCAGGACCTGGCGCAATACCAGATCAAGCCGCTGCTCTCTTCCATCCCCGGGCTGTCGAGCGTCGCCGTGCAGGGTGGCGAGACCTCCGAGGTGCAGGTGCTGGCCGATCCGCACCGGCTGGCCGCCTACAACCTCTCCCTCAGCGACCTGGCCACGGCGCTCAGCGCCGGCAACAGCCTGCAGGCGGTCGGCCGGCTGCAGGACCGCGGCAAGCTGTTCCTGGTGATCTCCAACCGCAGCGTCACCCATGCCGCCGATGTCGCCGAGGTGGTGGTCCGCTCCGATCCCACCGGGGTGGTGCGGGTGCGCGACGTGGCCACGGTGACCAACGGCGTCATGCCGCAATGGACGCGGGTGGTCGAGGACGGCCGCCCCGCCGTGCTGTTCAACGTCTACGAGCAGCCGGACGGCAACGCCGTGCAGATCGCCAAGGCGGTGCAGGCCAAGCTGGCCGGCTACAAGCTGCCGCCCGACGTGCGCCTGGTGAAGTGGTACGACCAGAGCGAGCTGGTCACCCAGTCGGCCGCCAGCGTGCGCGACGCGGTGCTGATCGGCCTGGTGCTGGCCGCGATCGTGCTGATCAGCTTCCTCAGGAGCTGGCGGGTGACGTTGATCGCCGTGCTGGTGGTGCCCGCGACGCTGGCCGCCACCATCCTGGCGCTCAGCGTGGCCAAGATGAGCTTCAACATCATGACCATGGGCGGCATCGCCGCGGCCGTGGGCCTGTTGATCGACGACGTCATCGTCATGGTCGAGCACATCGCCCGCCGGGCCGGAGCTCCGCAGCCGGACGGCGGCGTGGCCGGCGCCGACGCCGTCCTGCCGGCGGCGCGCGAGTTCATGACGCCGCTGACCGGCTCCAGCCTCGCCACCCTGATCGTCTTCCTGCCGCTCAGCTTCCTGAGCGGCGTCACCGGCGCCTTCTCCAAGGCGCTGTCCATCACCATGGCCGCGGCGCTGGCCATCTCCTACCTGATGACCGCGCTGGCGGTGCCGGTGCTGGCGCGCCGGTTCATCGACTTCAAGCGCTGGCGCGACCCGGCGGCCGGCAAGACCACCTGGCTGGCCCGCCAGCACCTGCGGCTGCTGGATGTGCTGTTCCTCAGGCCCTGGATCCTGGCGGCGGTGTTCGCCGTCCTGCTGGCGGTCGGCTTCGTGACCTCCCGCGCCGTGCCCACCGGCTTCATGCCCAAGGTCGACGAGGGCGGCTTCATCATCGACTACACCACCAAGCCCGGCACCTCGCTCGACGAGACCGGCCGCGAGGTGGGCCAGATCGACGCCCTCCTGAAGGCCAACCCGGAGGTCGAGACCTTCTCGCGAAGGCTGGGCACGGGGCTCGGCGGCGCGCTCGGCCAGAGCTACCACGGCGACTACTTCGTCCGCCTGAAGCCGACCCACAAGCGCTCCACCCCGCAGGTGATGGCCGACGTCCTGGCCCAGACCACCGCCCTGGTCCCCGGCGTGCAGATCGAGGTCGCCCAGCTGATGGAAGACCTGATCGGCGACCTCACCGCCGTGCCGCAGCCCATCGAGATCAAGCTCTATGGCGCCGACACCACGACCCTGATCCCGCAGGCCGAGAAGGTGGCCGCCGCCATCTCCAAGATCCCCGGCGTCGTCGAGGTGAAGAGCGGCGTCCGGCTGGCCGGCGACGCCCTCGACGTGCGCGTCGACCCGGTCCGCACCGGCCTGGAAGGCATGACGCCCGACCAGGTCACCCAGGCGCTCTCCACGGCGATCGGCGGGACGGTCGCCACCAACCTGCCGCAGCCTACCAAGGTCGTCGGCGTCCGCGTCCGCCTGCCCGACGCCTTGGGCCTGCGCGAGCCGGATCTGGCGGCCCTGCCGATCCGCGCCCCGGACGGCCATGTGTTCCCGTTGAGCAAGGTGGCGACCATCGTGCCGGTCACCGGCCAGCCGGAGATCTCCCGCGACAACCTGCAGCCGATGATCGCCGTCACCGGCCGCATCCAGGGCCGCGGCATGGGCGCGGCGGTGGGCGACGTGAAGACCGCGCTGGCCCAGCCCGGCATGCTGGCGTCCGGCGTCCGCTATGAGCTGGGCGGCCTCTACCAGCAGCAGCAGATCGCCTTCGCCGGCCTCGCCAAGGTGTTCGTCGCGGCCCTGATCGCCGAGTTCATCCTGCTCTTGATCATCTACCGCCGGCTGTGGCTGCCCGTGATCATCATCGGCTGCTCGCTGCTCTCGACCACGGCGGTGTTCACCGCCCTCTTCCTCACCAAGGTCGAGCTGAACATCACCGCCCTGATGGGCATGACCATGATCATCGGCATCGGCACGGAGATGGCGATCTTCTTCGTCTCCGAATACGCCGAGCTGGTCCACAAGATGCCGCCGCGCGAGGCCCTGCGCAGCGCGGCCCGCGAGCGCTTGCGGCCGATCACCATGACCACGCTCGCCGCCATCCTGACCCTCACCCCCCTGGCGCTGGCCATCGGCCAGGGCTCCGGCATCCAGCAACCGCTGGCCATCGCGATCATCGCGGGCCTGCTCCTGCAGTACCCCCTGGTGCTGCTGGCCATGCCCGTCCTGATCGGGCTGACAATCAAGAGGACCGACTGAAATGGCTCCACGCGACATGTCCTGGCACGACGATCACACGGCCGCGCCGGCCGTCTATCGCCAGGCCCCCCTCGCCGACCGCTACCCCGGCCACGCCGCCGAGCTGCTCAATCCGCTGCTCGACATGCTGGGCCGGTCGCGCGAGGCCTTCGACGGCGACCTGGACATCTTCCTGATCCTGCTGGTGATCCTCGCCCGCACCGTCCAGCACCCGCAGTTCAGGAAGCTGAGCCAGCAGGCCCTGTTGCGCGGCGAGGTCGCCGTCATCCCCAGCCTCCGCACCAACATCCGCTCGATCGCCGCCTCGGTCGGCGTCCCGCGGGAATCGGTGCGCCGCAAGCTGGCGATGCTGGTGGAGCGTGGCTGGGTGGTGCGCTCGGGCCGCGACCTGTTCATCGACGCCGAGGCCTATCGTCGGCTGGTCGGCGTCCACGAAGGCATGGAGAAGCTGGCCGTCCGCTACGCCGACGTGGTCGCCGCTGCGCGGTGACCCTCGCCGGGGACCGCCCTAGCCGACCAGCACGAGGGGATTGGGCGCATGGCGCGACCACCCCGCTTCGGCGACCAGGACATCCAGTCCGAGGCTGGCCAGGTCGTCGGCGACTGGATCGACCTGCATGTCCTGCGCCTGGTAGAGCATCTTGGCGTAGCTGTGGCAGTCGTTGCAGACCTCGGCCTTGACTGCGCCCGGATCGTCCTCGATCCCCATCAGCGACAGCCCGCGCGCCTCGCCGCAGGTGATGCACACGGCCCGCACATAGTTCCAGGCCGTGGAGCACAGCGAGCACTGAAGGTACCGCGCGCCGGGGGTCGATCCCGACGCCGTCACCACGCCGGCCACCGGCGGCGAGCCGCAGCAGGGACAGAGGCCGCGCTCCGGCAGCAGCCGCAACTCCTCGGCGGCCAATCGCCCGGCGAGGCAGGTGAAATAGACCTGCAGGGCCGCCGCGACATAGAGCGCCGCGCCCCTGTCCGGCGGCGCGACGCCGCCGCTCAGGAAGTCGTCCGCCAACGTCTCGAGGTGTGCGATCCCGCGCGAGCGCAGGCCCTGCATCACGGCCCGCGCCGCCTCCGGAACCGCCCCGCCGAAGGGCCCGTCTTCGGAACTGTCGAGCAGGACGGTGAAGGTCTCGCGCCACAGCGGGTGGCGGCGATGGCCGTCGGCGGCGAGCGGCGGCATGCGGGCCGCCACCGCCTGGGCCACCAGGGCGGCGTCCGGCCCCTCGAGCGGCGCCAGGGTGGCGACGGCCTCCTGCTGGGCCTGCGCGAGGCCGGCCATGAAGCGCAGCCAGTCGGCCATCGGATGTCCGTCAGACAGGGTCAGCAGCCGCGCCGCGGTGGCGGCGAAGCGCATCGCCGGATCCGGCAGGATCAGCGGCTCGGGCGCCTTGACGCCGCCCTGCGGATTGCCGATCCACGATCCGGTCGGCGCGACCTCGCCCTGTCTCACGGCATCCCCTCGGGCCGCGGCGCGGGCTCGCGCGAGGCCAGGCCGCGCAGCCATTTGCGGTGATGGCGCCAGGCCCAGCCGGGCGTCACATAGCCCTGGGTCATCGCCCGCAGCGAGCCGCGCACCCAGATCCCCGCATAGACATGGACGATCCAGACCGCGATGGCGGTGATCGCCAGCAGCGAATGCAGCAGCAGGGCGATCCGCTGCGCTACCAGCGGCGTGACGGCGGAGAAATAGACCTCCCAGATGACCAGGCCGGTGAGCAGCAGCGCCGGGATCAAGAGCGCCATCGCCCAGAAGACGAACTTCTGGCCGGCGTTGAACCGCCCGGCCTCGGGCACGCCTTCCTCCTGGTTTACCAGCACGCGGTCGAACTTGCGCAGCCAGGCGGTGTCGTCCGTGGTCCAGAAGTTCTCGCGCCAGAACTGCGCCACCAGGCCCGCGTAGCTGGCGACCAGCACGATGCCGATCCAGGGATGCACCGCGCGTGTCCACTGGCCGCCGCCGAACAGGGCCGAGAGGAAGAAGAACAGCGGGTGGAACATGGAAAGGCCGGACAGCACCAGCAGCACGAAACAGGCCGCCGTGATCCAGTGGTTGATGCGCGTCACGGTGGTGTAGCGGATCAGGGCGCCCTCGGGACGGATCATGGCGCCTCATCTCCCTCGCCCAGCAGGCGCCGCCCCTTCGCCTCGTCCTCGGCCTGCACCTCGTTGGGTCCGGCGATCATCGAATGGAGGAAGCCGGCGATCGCCGCCAGCGCGAGGCCGGCCAGCGCGACGGGTTTCAGCACGCCCTTCCAGCCCTGGATGAACGGGCTGATCTGCGGGCTGTCCGGCAAGCCGGCATAGATCGACGGCCGGTCGGCGTGCTGCAGCACGTACATCACGTGCGTTCCGCCCACGCCCGCGGGGTCGTACAGGCCGGCGTCGGCAAAGCCGCGGGACTTCAGCTCCGCGACCCGCTCGCCGGCCCAGGCCGTCATGTCCGACTTCGACCCGAACATGATCGCGCCGGTGGGGCAGGCCTTGACGCAGGCCGGTTCCAGCCCGACGGCGACACGGTCGGAGCAGAGCGTGCACTTGTAGGACTTGTGGTCCACCGGATTGATCCGGGGGATGTCGAACGGACAGCCCTTCACGCAATAGCCGCAGCCGATGCAGGCGTCGCTGTTGAAGTCGACGATCCCGTTGGCGTACTGCACGATCGCGCCGGGCGCGGGGCAGGCCTTCAGGCAGCCGGGGTCCTCGCAATGCATGCAGCCGTCCTTGCGGATCAGCCACTCCAGGTCGCCCTTGTCGTTCTCCCATTCGGTGAACCGCATCAGCGTCCAGGTGCTGGGGTCCAGGTCCAGGGGGTTGTCGTAGGAGCCTTCGAAGTGCCCGACCTCGCCACGCAGGTCGTTCCATTCCATGCAGGCCGACTGGCAGGCCTTGCAGCCGATGCAGCGGCTGACGTCGATCAGCTTGGCCACCTCGGCCTCGTGGTTGCGGATCGACGGCGGCGTCAGCGTCGAGGCCGAGCGCCGGATGTAGTCCTGTGACTGCAGACCTGCCATGACGGCTCCTTGCGACGCGCGGCGACTTCAGGCCGGGGGCGCGCTCGCTTTCTCGATATTGACCAGGAACGCCTTGAACTCCGGCGTCTGGGTATTGGCGTCGCCCACCGACGGGGTCAGGTTGTTGGCCCCGTAGCCCTTGCGGGCCTGGCCGGTGAAGCCCCAGTGGATCGGCACGCCGATCACATGGACCGGCTTGCCGTCGACCTGCATCGGCTTGATGCGCTTGGTCACATAGGCCTTGCAGACCACGATCCCGCGTTTCGAGGACACCTTCACCCAGCCGCCCTGGCCGATGCCCTTTTCCTTGGCCAGGACCTCGCCGATCTCGATGAATTGCTCAGGCTGCAAAACGGCGTTGATCAGCGCGTGCTTGGTCCAGAAATGGAAATGCTCGGTCAGCCGGTAGGTGGTCGCCACGTAGGGGTAGTCCGCCGAGCTCCCGAACGCCGCCCTGTCGTCGGCGAACACCCTGGCGGCGGGATTGGACTTCACCTTGGGATGCAGGACGTTGGGCGAGGGCGACTCGAAGGGCTCGTAGTGCTCCGGGAACGGGCCCTCCGCCATCTGGTCGCGGGCGAACAGCCGACCGCTTCCTTCGGCGTTCATGATGAAGGGGCCGGCGGCGTCGGAGGGTGGGATGGTCGGCACGAAGTCGGGCACGTCGATGCCCGCCCATTTGCTGCCGTTCCACTCGATGATCGGCTTTTGCGGATTCCACGCCTTGCCGGCGGGGTCGGCGCTGGCGCGGTTGTACATGACCCGTCGGTTGGCCGGCCATGACCAGGCCCAGTTCGGCGCCAAGCCCTGCTCGCGCGGATCGGTGGCGTCGCGCCGGGCCATCTGGTTGCCCTTTTCGGTGAAGCTGCCCGAGAAGATCCAGCAGCCCGAGGTGGTCATGCCGTCGTCGCGCAGCTGCGAGAACCCGTCCAGCAATTGGCCGGCGTGCAGGGTGACCGCGCCCGACGGGTCCTTGATGTCGACCAACGCCCGGCCGTTCATGTCCTTGGCCAGCTCCTCCGGATCCGGATCGGTCGGATTGGTGTAGTCCCAGGTCAGGTTGAGGATCGGATCGGGGAAGGCGCCGCCCTCCTTGCGGTACAGCTCGCGCATACGGTGGAAGATGCCCGACATGATCCAGATGTCGGTCTGCGCCTCGCCCGGCGGATCGGCCGCCTTCCAGTGCCACTGCAGCCAGCGGGCCGAATTGACCAGCGAGCCGGTCTCCTCGGCGAAGCAGCTGGTCGGCAGCTGGAAGACCTCGGTCTGGATCTTGGCGGGGTCGGACGGGTTCTGCGGGCCGAAATTCTCCCAGAACCGCGAGGTCTCGGTGTCCAGCGGATCCATCACCACGAGGTATTTCAGCTTGCTGAGACCCCGGCGGATCTTGTTCCGGTCCGGGAAGGCCTGCAGCGGGTTGAAGCCCTGGCAGATGTAGCCGTTCATCTGGCCGTTGTTCATCATCTCGAAGGCGCGGATGATGTCGTAGCCGCCGCCGTCGACCTTCGGCAGCCAGTCGTAGGCCCAGTCGTTGTCGGCGCGGGCGGCGGCGCCATAGATCGCCTTCTGGAGGCTGACGAAGAACTTCCCGTAGTTCTGCCAGTAGCTGACCTGTCCGGGACGCAGCGGCTTGTATTGCCGCGTCGCCATGTACTGCTGGTAGGTGAGCTCGCTGTCCTTGGGCAGCAGCAGGTAGCCCGGCATCTGGGCCGACAGCAGGCCGACGTCGGTCAGGCCCTGGATGTTGGAGTGGCCGCGCAGGGCGTTCATGCCGCCGCCGGCGACGCCGATATTGCCGAGCAGCAGCTGGACCATCGCCATGGCGCGGATGTTCTGGGCGCCCACCGAATGCTGCGTCCAGCCCAGGGCGAACAGGCTGGTCAGGGCCTTGTCGGGCGGCGCGGTGGTGGCGAACAGCGCGCAGATCTCCAGGAACTTGTCCTGCGGCGTGCCGCAGATGCGCGACACCATCTGCGGGGTGTAGCGGTCGACGTGCTGGCGCAGCAGGTTGATCACGCAGCGCGGGTCCTGCCAGGTATCGTCGACCTTGGCGTAGCCCTGGCCGTCGAGCTCGTAGTCCCAGCTGGTCTTGTCGTAGCTGCGGGTGTCTTCCTTGTAGCCGCTGAACAGCCCGTCCTGGAAGCCGTAGCCCTGCTTCACGATCAGGCCGGCGTTGGTGTAGGCCCGCACATACTCGTGCTGGATCAGGTCCTTCTCAAGCAGGTAGCGGATCACGCCGTTCAGGAAGGCGATGTCGGTTCCCGGGCGGATCGGGGCGTAGACATCAGCGACCGCGGCGGTGCGGGTGAAGCGCGGGTCGACCACGATCAGCTTGGCGTGGTTCTCGATCTTGGCATGGATGACCCATTTGAATCCGCAGGGGTGGGCCTCGGCGGCGTTGCCGCCCATGACCAGCACCACATTGGCGTTCTTGATGTCCTGCCATGTGTTGGTCATCGCCCCGCGACCGAATGTTGGAGCCAGACTGGCCACCGTCGGTCCGTGTCAGACACGCGCCTGATTGTCGAAAACCAGCATCCCGAATGAACGGGCCACCTTCCAGGTCAGGTAGGCGGTTTCGCTTGACGAGGCCGAGGCCGCCAGCATGCCGGTGCTGAGCCAGCGATTGACCGTGGTCCCGGCCGCGTTCTTGGCGATGAAGTTCGCGTCGCGATCCTGCTTCATCAGCGCCGCGATGCGGCCAAGCGCGAAGTCCCAGGAGACCGGCTTGAACTCGTTGGAGCCGGGCGCGCGGTACTTGGGGACTTTCAGCCGGGTCGGCGCATGAACGATGTCGAGCAGGGCCGCGCCCTTCGGGCAGAGCGTGCCACGGTTCACCGGGTGGTCCGGATCCCCCTCGATATGCATGATATTGGACGTCGCATTCAGGGACCGGTCGCCAAGGCTGTAGATCAGGATGCCGCAGGCGACCGAGCAGTAGGTGCAGGTGTTCCGCGTCTCCGTGGTGTGGGTCAGCTTGAACGGCCGCATGGAGTCGGCCAGCGCCGGGCCCGCGGCCGCGAACCCGAGCGCGCCCAGGCTGGACGCCGCCAACCCGGCCCCGGTGATCTGGATGAAGCCGCGACGACTGAGGGTCATTGCCATGTGCTCCCGGCCCTGTGTGCTCCGGTGAACCGACTTGACGCGAACGGGGCCATTTAAGACACGTTCAGCCGTCCATTACGATTCAAGATACACCCCTTGGGACAGCGAACTCGTCCGGAGCTTGACAGTTCCTCCGATCGCCCAGCTTGGGTCAGTCGGCGGCGATCTCTTCAATCTTCAGCCGCAGGCCATGTCCGTCGAAGAACTCCGCGTGCTTCAGCAGCGAGCGGTCGCTCTCGAGGTGGCGCAGCAGGGCGTCGAGGCGATGTCGGGCGACCGGGTCGCGCACCAGGCCGGTGCGGTCCGCCTGGAAGAAGGCCGCGCCGTTCCAGGTCGCGCCGGCGCCTTCGAACAGCTGCACGATGTCGGGCCAGCGCGTCTCGTCGCCGATGACATGCAGGTAGGACGACCGCACCGGGGTGACCGAGGTCTCACCGATCTCCACCAGCACGATCAGCATGGTGAAGGCCCCGACCCCGGCGAAGGTCTGCACCAGCCATTCGTCGAAATCCGTGGCGTAGTCGGCGGCCGTCATGGCCGGCTCCGGGAGGGGGATGGCGGAAGAGAATGGGAGTCGAACCCACCTGGGACAGGCTCGCTGCCCCACTCGGATTTGAAGTCCGAACGCCCCACCAGGGACGATTCTCCTCCATCCGCATCGGCCGATGAAACCACGACCGGACCGAACAGGTCCAGCCGGTGCGGGTTGATACGGCGCAGGTCCCCCTTGCGCAGGGTGACGCCGTGACGGTCGAAGAACTCCAGGACCTGGATGGCGACCTTGCGGCCGTTGTCCATGCGGTCGCGAAACTGCGCGGCGGTGAAGGCGCCGCCGTCCGCGCTCGCGGCTTCCTGGGCGCTGATGGCGACCATCTCCCTGACCGTGGCGCGCAGGAAGAAATGGTCCGGCGCGACCTCGTCGGCCCAGCCCAGCCGCCCGGCCAGCTTGAGCAGCCGGCGGACGTCGCGCTCCGGGCGCCCGGTCGCCTCGGCCAGATCGCGGACCCGCGGCGGCCGAAACCGCTCCTGCCCGCTCAGCCGCGGGGCGATCAGGCTCCAGGCGGCCTCGTCCCCGGCAGCCAGCCGCACCCTGTGGCTGGCGAGGCGCACAAAGGCGCCGTCCAGCGCCAGCTCGCCGGCCCCGGCCAACCGCTGCAGGGCTGCGACGAACACCGCCGGGGACAGCCGGGGCTGCAGCTGCAGGCGCAGCTTTTCCCGGCCCAGGCCCTGCAGGTCGGGATTGTCCCTGTGATAGGCAGCCAGCCGCTCGCCGAGGCTCACGGTGAACCCGCGCCAGCGCTCGGGCGAAATGGCGATGCTGGCCCCGCCGGACCGCAGTTGCACCACCCCCGATTGGGTGGCCAGCCGCTGCGTCTGCGCGGCCGAGAGGGCGTGGTCGCGGGCGAACGCCGTGAGGTCCCAGGCGTAGGGCGCGGCGTCCAGCAGGGCCGCGAAGGCCGCGGTAGGATCGGCCAGGGCGAGCGCGGCCAGTTGCCGGCGTCGCTCCGGGGTGCGCCGCCGCCGCAGCGGCCCGCGCAGATCGATGAAACGGCCGCCGCCGATCGTGCGCTGGGCCGACACGTCGCGCAGCACGAAGCGGTCCTGCAGGGCCGCGGCGATCGGCCGATCGAGCACCAGCTGGACATCGGCCTCGCCCCCCGGCTCGATGGGATTGTCGCCCAGCAGGACGATGCGGGCGCCGACCTCTGTCGCGGCGTGATGCAGCCGGACCGGAAACCACTGGCCCACGGATTTCGGCTCGCCGGCGAGGAGCCGCAGCCTGGCGTCGATCCGGTCGGTCGGCGCGTGCAACGCCGGATCCAGCACCATGTCGCCCCGGCGCACCGCCGCCGTGGAGATGTCCGGCCCCGCCAGGTTGAGCGCGCAACGGTCGCCGGCCCGCCCGGTCTCGGCCGGCCGATTCTGGGCGTGCAGGGAGCGCACCCGCGCCGGCAGGCCGGAGGGGCTGAGCAGCAGCTGATCGCCGACCTGGACCGCTCCCGACAAAACCGTGCCGGTGACCACCACGCCGACGCCCTTGAGGGTGAAGGCCCGGTCCACGGCCAGCCGGAACCGGGGCTCGGCCGATCGCTGCGCCAGCGCGGCGGCGGCCGCCGCAAGATGAGCCTGCAGGGCGCCAAGCCCCTGCCCCGTCACCGCCGACACCGGCAGGGCCTCGGCCGCTTCCAGCACTGTGCCGGCGACCACCGACCTGAGCTGGGCGGTGACCTCGGCGAGGCGTTCGGGCGTCGCCAGATCGGCCTTGCTGAGCACCACCAGCCCCTGGCCGACCCCCAGCAGGTCGAGGATCGCCAGATGCTCCAGCGTCTGCGGCTTGACGCCTTCGTCGGCGGCGACCACCAGCAGGGCGAAGTCGATGCCGGTGGCCCCGGCCAGCATGGTGCGCACGAAGCGCTCGTGTCCCGGCACGTCGACGAAGCCCAGCACCCGGCCACCCTCGATCGGCAGATAGGCGAATCCCAGCTCGATGGTGACGCCGCGGGCCTTCTCCGCCTTGAGCCGATCGCCATCCACCCCGGTCAGCGCCTTCACCAGGGCGGTCTTGCCATGATCGACGTGGCCGGCCGTGCCGATGATCATGGGGTCGCGCCCCACAGGCGCGCCACCGTCAGGGGCTCAGGCCAGGGCATGGCTGTCCAAGCCGGATAGCGACGAGAGGAAGACGGCTTCATCGCTCAGGCAGCGCAGGTCGAGCACCAGTCCGCCGGCCTCGATCCGGCCGATCACCGGCCAGTCGAGATTGCGCAGCGCCGCGGCCAGCCGTTCCAGCGCGCGCGTCCCGCCGCGCGAAAGGATGACCAGGCCGCTGCTGGCCAGCGTGTCGAGCGGCAGGGCGCCGGAGCCGATCTGACTGCGGCAGTCGCAGGCGGCCACGGTGAAGGCCTCGCCGACCGCCCGCGCCACGAGGGGCGCCAGGCGCCGCGCCTGGGCGGCGATCTCCGCCTGGGGCCTGGCCAGCAGCCGCAGGGCCGGCAGCCGCTCGGCGAGGCGGTCGGGGTCGCGATACAGTTCGAGCGTCGCCGCGATGGCCGCCAGCCGGATCTTGTCCACCCGCAAGGCGCGCTTCATCGGGTTGCGGTTGATGGCGGCGATCAGCGCCTTGCCGCCGACGATGAAGCCGGCCTGCGGCCCGCCCAGCAGCTTGTCGCCGGAGAAGGTGACGATGCCGGCGCCCTGCGCCACCGCCTCGCGCACGGTGGGCTCCCGCTGCAGCCCGTAGCGCGCCAGGTCCACCAGGGTCCCGGAGCCCAGGTCGTGCATCAGCGGGACGTGGCTCTCCTCGGCGATCGCGGCCAGCTCCGCGGCGCTGACCTCGGCGGTGAAGCCCTGGATCCGGTAGTTGGAGGTGTGCACCTTGAGGATGACGCCGGTCTCGGGCGTCACGGCGGCCCGGTAATCCTTGGCGTGGGTGCGGTTGGTGGTCCCGACCTCCACCAGCCGCGCCCCGGCCCGCTGCATGATGTCCGGCATCCGGAACGCCCCGCCGATCTCGATCAGCTCGCCGCGCGAGACGATCGCCTCGCGGCCGCCGGCCAGGGTGTTGAGCGCCAGCAGGACCGCGCCGGCATTGTTGTTGACGACGGTGGCGTCTTCCGCGCCGGTCAGCTCGCAGAGCAGCGCCCGCAGATGGTCGTCGCGCTCGCCGCGGCGGCCGGACGCCAGGTCGTATTCCAGCGCCATCGGATCGCGCATGGCCGCCACCGCGGCCTCGATCGCCGCCTCCGCCAGCACGGCGCGGCCGAGATTGGTGTGCAGCACGGTGCCGGTGAGATTGAACAGGGGCCGCAGATCCGAGCGCGCGTGGGCTTCCAGCCGGGCGAGCGCCCCCGTCGCCAGCTCGTCAGGGGTAGGGGCCGGTCCCGCGCCGAGCCGCACGGCTTGGCGCGCCTCGTCCAGCACCGCGCGAATGGCCTCGGTGGCCGCCCGACGGCCGAACCGGTCGACGAGCACGGCCGCAACGTCGGTCGCCAGGATGTTGCTGACCGACGCCAGGTCGCGCAGCCGCGCTGGCCTTGCGGTCTCGGTCGGCGGCTCGAACGCCGCGCCAGGCGATGCTGTTTGGTCCGACATGGCCGTTCGCACGCAGATATGGCGCGCTCAGCATGTCACGGATCCACACGGATTGGACAGCCTCGCCGAAACCCCTCGCCCGGATGGTCGATCGGGCCGGCGAGGGTCGAGAAGCTGCGGCGGAACAGGTTGGAAACGGCAGCTGCAGACCGGGGTGCTGCCTCTTATGTTGCCCACGGCGACGGCAGCGAGGTCAGCGCCTTCCGTCGCGATCCAGCCTCTTGGCGGAGAGCCCCGGAGCGACCTGGGTCACGTCGCCGCCGAGGGCCTTGTAGATCGACACCACATCGACGTTGGCGGCGGTCTGGGCCTGGGCCAGATC
The DNA here is from genome assembly GCA_028290945.1 of Phenylobacterium sp. Taxonomy (GTDB): domain Bacteria; phylum Pseudomonadota; class Alphaproteobacteria; order Caulobacterales; family Caulobacteraceae; genus Phenylobacterium. The sequence continues at coordinate 14,576 of JAQGIV010000024.1, forward strand.
GTCCTCGGCGCCAAGGCGGGTGCGCTCGGCGTCGAGCACGCGCAGGAAATCGATGCGGCCCTCCTGATAGCGGATGTGGGCCAGGTCGGCGGCGCGGCGGGAGGCCTCCACCTGCTGGCTGAGGCTGACCACCTGCACCTGGCGTTCGCGGTAGGCGACCAGGGCGTTCTGCAGGTCCTCGATGGCGCGCAGCACCGTCTGGTCGTAGAGCGCCAGGCTCTCGTCACCGCGCGCCTGTTGCGCGCGCAGGCGGGCGTGGGCGCCGCCGATGTCGAGGCCCGGCCAGGTCAGCGTTGGGCTCACGGCCCAGGCGCGGCTCCCGCCCTTGAACAGGCTGGAGAGGTCGCCCGAGAGGAAGCCCACGAACCCGGTGACGCTGACCCGCGGGAAGAGGTCGGCGGTGGCCACGCCGGTCCGCGCGGTCTCTGCCGCCAGCCGCCGTTCGGCGGCCTGCACGTCGGGGCGGCGGCGCAGGAAGTCGGCCGCGTCGCCGATCGGAATCGCCGTCGGGCCGGCGGCCTGGGTGGCCCCAGCGGAGGGCGTGGCGAGCTCGGTGTCCAGGATACCGGGCCGCTGGCCGACCAGCACGGCCAGGCGGTGGGCGGCCTGGGCCTCGGCGGTGCGCAGCGCCGGGATCACCGCCTCGGTGGCGTTCAGCCGGGCCCGCGCGCTTTCGACATCCACCGGGTCGCCGGGGCCGATCTGATAGCGCACCTCCGTCAGGCGCAGGGTGTCGCGCTGGGTTCTGGCGTTCTCCTCGGCCACGGCGCGACGGGTCTGGGCGCCGCGCAGTTCCAGGTAATTGCGGGCCACCTCGGCGGCGACGGTGACCTGGGCGAAACTCAGGTCGGCGCGGGCGGCCTGGGCGTCGGCGCGGGCGGATTCCACCTGATGGCGGACGCGCCCGAAGAGGTCGATCTCCCAGGCGGCGTCGAAGCCGATGTCGGCCTGCTTGATGTCGACACGCTTGGCGCTGAAGCCGGGCGCCTGCTCCTTGCTGCGGGTGTAGGCCGCCTCGGTGGTGACGCGCGGGAGATAGTCCAGCTCGGCGTCGCGGAACAGCGCGCGGGCTTCCTTCACTCGGTCGACCGCGATGCGGACGTCGAGATTGGAGGCGAGCGCCCGGTCGACCAGGCTGTCCAGCTCCGGGTCGCCGAACGCCCGCCACCAGCCGGCCGGCGGAGGCTGCACGGCGGCGGTGAGGCGTGGGTCGAGGGTGGTGAGCGCGACCGGCGCCGGGGTCGGCGCGTGATAGTGCGGTCCGACGGCGCAGGCGGCCAGCACGAGGGCCGACGCCGACAGGGCGAGGATGCGAAGGAGGCTCATGGCAGGTCTCGGATTTCGGAAGTCGAGGCGACGGGGACCGGGTCGGCGGCGGCCGCCTTGCGGGCCCGGCGGGCCGTGCCGAAGTCGCCCCAGGCGCCGGTCAGTCGGCGGATGGTCCAGTAGAAGACCGGGGTGAAGACCAGGCCGAACAGGGTGACGCCGAGCATGCCGGAGAACACCGCGACGCCCATGGCGCGGCGCATCTCCGAGCCGGCGCCGGTGGCCGCCGCCAGGGGGAAGACCCCCATGATGAAGGCCAGCGAGGTCATCAGGATCGGGCGCAGGCGCAGGCGGCAGGCGTCCAAGATCGCCTGCATCAGGCTCTCGCCCTCATGCTCCCGCTCGCGGGCGAACTCGACGATCAGGATGGCGTTCTTGCACGCCAGCCCCACCAGCACGATCAGCCCGATCTGGGTGAAGACGTTGTTGTCGCCATGGGTCAGCCAGACGCCGGTCAGCGCGCAGAGCAGGCACATGGGCACGATCAGGATGACCACCAGCGGCAGGCTCCAGCTCTCGTACTGGGCGACGAGCACCAGGAAGGCCAGGAGCACGCAGATCGGGAAGACCAGGACCGCGGTGTTGCCTGCCAGGATCTGCTGGTAGGTCAGCTCGGTCCATTCGAAGCCCATGCCGGCGGGCAGCTCGCGCGCGGCGATCTTTTCCAACGCCTTCTGCGCGTCGCCCGTGGAGTGGCCGGGCGCGGCTCCGCCGCTGACCTCGGCGGTCAGAAGGCCGTTGTAGTGCGCAGTCCGCTCCGGCCCGGTGGCCTCGTGGGTGGTGACGAAGGCGCCCAGCGGGATCATCTGGCCGGCGGCGTTGCGGGTCTGCAGGCGCAACAGATCCTCGGGCTGCAACCGGAAGCGCTGGTCGGCCTGGACGGTCACCGGATAGGTGCGCCCGAAGCGGTTGAAGTCGTTGACGTAGAGCGAGCCCAGATAGACCTGCATGGTCTCGAAGAGGTCCGTCAGGGAGACGCCCTGGGCGCGGGCCTTTTCGCGGTCCACGTCGGCGCGGATCTTCGGTACGCCGATCTGGTAGCCGGAGAAGACGCCGGCCAGCGCCGGGTCCTTCGACGCGGCGGCCACGATCCGTTGGGTCGCCTGATAGAGGGCGTCGGAGCCCCGGCCCGTGCGGTCCTCGATCTGCATGCGGAAGCCGCCGATCGTGCCGAGGCCCTGGATGGGCGGCGGCGGGAAGACGGCGATGGTGGCGTCGGGAATGGCGGCGAACTTCTGGTTCAGCTCTGCGGCGAGCGCTTCGACCGATCGGCCCTTGCCCTTGCGCTTGTCGAAGCCCTCCATCGGCATGAAGAGGGCGCCGGAGTTCGGGCTGTTGACCAGGCCGTTCACCGACAGCCCAGGGAAGCCCACGGCGTGGGTGATGCCCGGCGTCTTGAGCGCGATGTCGCTCATCTTGCGGATCACCGCGTCGGTGCGGTCGATGGACGCCGCGTCGGGCAACTGGGCGATGCCGACCAGGTAGAGCTTGTCCTGCTGGGGCACGAAGCCCCCGGGGGTCCTGGCGAAGGAGAAGACCGTCAGGCCGATCAGCAGGCCATAGAGCACCAGCGCGATGGAGCTGCGTTCCACCAGTCGGCTAACGCCGCCGACGTAGGAGTTCGACATCGCCGAGAACGCGCGGTTGAACGGCTTGAAGAGCCAGCCGAACGAGCGGTCGATCAGTTGCTCGAAACGGTCCTTCGGCGCGTCGCGGGCGCGCAGCAGCACCGCGGCCAGGGCCGGCGACAGGGTCAGCGAATTGAAGGCCGAGATCACCGTGGAGATGGCGATGGTCAGCGCGAACTGGCGATAGAACTGGCCGGTCAGGCCGGTGATGAAGGCGGTCGGGATGAAAACCGCGCACAGCACCAGCGCGGTCGACACGATCGGCCCGGTCACCTCGCGCATCGCCTTGCGGGTGGCGTCAATGGGCGAGAGGCCGAGCGCGATGTTCCGCTCGACGTTCTCGACCACCACGATGGCGTCATCGACGACGATGCCGATGGCCAGCACCAGGCCGAACAGGGTCAGGGCGTTGAGGCCGAAGCCCAAGGCGAGCAGAACCGCCAGGGTGCCCACCAGGCTGACCGGCACGGCCGCCAGCGGGATGATCGAGGCGCGCCACTTCTGCAGGAAGAGGATCACCACCAGGACGACGAGGATCAGGGCCTCGAAGAGGGTGTGCACCACCGCGTTGATGG
>JAQGIV010000034.1 GCA_028290945.1 Phenylobacterium sp.
GGCCCCGCTTGCGCCAAAGGTCGATCTGCCAGAGCCGGTCGCGCCCGGCGTTGTAGCCCTGCAGGAAGAAGGCGTCCCGCGCGCTGGCGGCGAAGATGTGCGGCACGCCCCAATGGTCGACGACCATCTGCGCCGGCGCGTTCAGCCCCGCGACCGCCCAGGCCTCGCGCTTCACCGCCGTGGAGTCCTGGGCCGCCGCCGCGCCAGCCAGGCCCGCGGCCATCGTCGCCGCAGCCAGAACCCTCGCCAATTCCCGCATCTCCGCTCCCCCCGACCCCTGTTGGCCAGGAGTTGACGACAGATCGCGCGCTTCGTCCACGCGGCCTTGCAGTTCCCCGCGCGTCATCGGCTACACTTGCGGCAGGCAATCAGGAAACAGGGAAGCGCCATGATCGGTTACGCCACCATCGGAACGAACGACCTTGAACGTGCGAAGACTTTCTATGATGCGGTGCTCGAGCCGCTGGGAGGCCGGCGCACCTTCGCCAACGGCGACCGGATGCAGTTCTACGGCTCGTCTGCGGCGCCCGGCATGATCGCCATCAGCAAGCCCTATGACGAACAGCCGGCGACCTGGGGCAACGGCAGCATGTTCGGCCTGCCGGCCGCCACCAAGGAACAGGTGGACGCCGCCCACAAGGCCGCCTTGGCCGCCGGCGGGACCTGCGAAGGCGCGCCCGGACAGCGCATGCCGACCTTCTACGGCGCCTACTTCCGCGACCTCGACGGCAACAAGATCTGCGTCTTCAACATGGGCTGAGCGTGATCGGCTACGCCACCATCGGCGTGGGCGACCTGGAGCGCGCCAAGGCCTTCTATGACGCCGTGCTCACGCCGCTTGGCGGGCGCCGGACCCTGACCTATGAGCGGTCGCAGTACTACGGCAGCGGCGATCGTGGCGCCATGCTGGGCGTCGTCCTGCCTTTCGACGGACAAGCGGCGACGTCCGGCAACGGCGCGATGGTGGCGCTGTCCGCAGGCTCGCCGTCGGCGGTCGATCAGGTCCATGCCGCGGCGCTCGCCGCCGGCGGATCCTGCGAGGGCCCACCCGGCCAGCGGATGGACAACTTCTACGGCGCCTATTTCCGCGACCTGGACGGCAACAAGCTCTGCGTCTTCTACACCGGCCGCTAGCGCTACTTCGCAGGCGTGGTGCTGACGCGCCAGACGATGCCGCCCACGTCATCGGCGACCAGCAGGGCGCCGGTCTTGTCGACGACCACGCCGACCGGGCGGCCCTGGATCTTCTGATGCTTGTCCAGGAAGCCGGTCAGGAAGGCCTGCGGCGCGTTCTGCGGCTTGCCGCCCGCGAAGGGGATGAACACCACCTGATAACCGTTGAGGGGCTCGCGGTTCCACGACCCGTGCTGGCCGATGAAGGCGCCGCCCCGGTACGAGGCCGGGAACTGGGCGCCGGTGTAGAACACCAGGCCCAGCGAGGCGGTGTGGGGGCCCGTGCCGAAGTCCGGCGCAATGGCCTTCGCCACCATCTCCGGGTTGGCCGGCTTGGCGCGGACGTCGACGTTGTGGCCCCAGTAGCTCCAAGGCCAGCCGTAGAAGGCGCCGTCCTTGACGCTCGTCAGGAAGTCGGGCGGCAGGTCGTTGCCGATCTCGTCGCGCTCGTTGGAGACCGTCCACATCACGCCCGTCGTCGGCTCGAAGTCGATGCCGTTGGGGTTGCGGATGCCCGAGGCGAAGATCCGCGGCTTGGCGGTGGCGATGTCGTACTCCCAGATCGCCGCCCGGCCGACCTCGTTCTCCAGGCCGTTGTCGCCCACGTTCGAGTTGGATCCTACAGTCGCATAGAGCTTCGTCCCGTCGCGGCTGGCCACCACGTTCTTGGTCCAGTGGTGGTTGATCGGGCCGCCCGGCAGATCGAAGACCTTCTGGCCGGTCCCGGTCTCCGTCGTCTGGCCCTCCGTGTAGGGGAAGCTCACCACCCCGTTGTCGTTGGCGACGTAGAGCGTATTGCCCACCAGCGTCATGCCGAAGGGCCGCGTCAGCCCTTGGGCAAACAGCATCCGGCTCTCGGCCACGCCGTCCCCGTCGGAGTCACGCAGCAGGAAGATCTTGTTGGGGCTGGGCTTGACGGAGCCGACGCGCTTCATCAGCAGCCTCTGGAAGAAGCCCTTGATCCCCCTGTTGGACTTGTCGGCCGCGGACGGCTGCGAGGCCGATTCCGCGACCAGCACGTCGCCGTTGGGCAGGACGTAGAGCCAGCGCGGATGGTCGAGGCCCTCGGCGTAGCGCTTCACGGTGAAGCCCGGCGGCGCCTTCGGCGCGCCGTCCGCCGCCCAACCCACGACCTTCGGCGTGCCCACCGTGGGGATCAGCGCCTTCTGCGGCTTCGGCAGCGGCGGATTGGGTCCGTAGCCCACCCAGGGATCGGACGAGCCCTTCGGCATGGTGCAGGCCGAAATCGAAAGGGCCGCGAGGCCGGCGGCGGCGATGAGGGCGTGGCGCATCATGTTGAGTCTCCATGGCGCCTCTATAACCCAAGCTTCGCCACGAGTGTTGCACGCCGGTTCGGGCTGACGTCGCGGCGCCGTTGCGCCCGGGCCTGAAAGGGGCTCACCTGAAGGGCAGGGAGCGACGAGATGGACCTGAACGAAACGCCCGAAATGGCGGCGTTCCGCGGCGAGGTGAAAGCCTTCCTCGAGACGCATCGCGACGCCTACGCGCAAGGCGCGGCGAACGACCCCCTGGCCTGGCAGCGGCTGCTGATCGAGCATGGCTACGCGGCGCGGACCATCCCCAAGGAATACGGCGGCTATGGCGCCGAGCCCGATATCCTGAAGGGCCGGATCATAGCCGAGGAGTTCATCGCCGCCGGCGCGCCGCGCGGCTTGGCCGGGCAGGGTATCTCGATGCTGGTCCCGACGCTCCTGGAGGTCGGATCGGAAGAGCAGAAGCGCCGCTGGATCGGCCCGACCCTGCGCGGGGAGATCATCTGGTGCCAGGGCTATTCCGAGCCGGGCGCGGGCTCGGATCTCGCCAACCTGCAGACCAGGGCGGTGGAGGACGGCGACGACTTCCTCATCTCCGGCTCGAAAATTTGGACGAGCACCGCGGCCCAGGCCCAGATGATGTTCTGCCTGGTGCGCACCGAGCCGAAGGCGGCCAAGCACGAGGGCATCTCCTATGTGCTGATCCCGATGTCGACGCCGGGCATCGAGGTGCGGCCGCTGAAGACCATGACGGGGGCCTCGGAATTCAACGAGGTGTTCTTCACCGACGTGCGGGCGCCCAAGGATCAGGTCGTCGGGGGGCGCGGACGGGGCTGGTTCGTGGCCAACACGACCCTGAAGCACGAGCGTGGCATGCTGGGCGACCCCAACGCTACCGAAGCTCGCCTGAACGCCTTGATCGAGCTGATGAAAACCGAAACGGTCGATGGCCAGCGGGTGATCGACAACCCCGTCTTCCGGGACCGGCTGATGCAGCTCCAGGGCCGAGTGTTATCTATGAAATTCAATGGCCTGAGACTGATAACTTCACAGCTGACGCAGGAGCCGGCCGGGCTGGCGGGTCTGATCGTCAAGCTGCAGGGGTGTGAGCTGAACCATCAACTGGCGGCGCTGGCGATCGACGCGCTGGGCGAGCTCGGCATCCTCTATCACGACGGGCCGCACCTGCGGGCGCGGGGCTCGTGGCAGCGCAACTACATGTTCGACCTGGGCCTGATCATCGGCGGCGGCACGGCGCAGATCCAGAAGAACATCATCGCCGAACGTGGCCTCGGCCTGCCGCGCGAACCGAAGCCGGCGGTGCTTTGAGCCATGGATTTCTCGATCACCTCCGACCAGCGGATGATGCAGGAAAGCCTGACGCGGACGCTGGCCGAGGCAAGTCCGCTGGACCGCGTGCGCAAGTTCGCCGGCGACCTCACCGACAAGGGCGGCGACATCTGGAAGGCTATGACCGACTTCGGCCTGGCGGGGATCGTCGCCCCGGAGGAGTACGGCGGGCTCGGCCTGACGCTGCTGGACGCGGCCCTGGCCTCGGAGGCGCTGGGCCGGGCCGTGGCGCCCGTGCCGTTCATGGGCGTTGTGCTGGGCCCGATCGCCCTGATGCGCGGCGGCTCGCCGGGCCAGCAGGCGGAGTGGCTGCCGAAGCTGGCGTCGGGCGCGGTCATGGCGGTGGCGGCCATCTCCGAACCGATCGCCGGCGCGCGGGACGGGGCGGGCGTGGCGGCGGCGGGCGGCAAGCTCTCAGGCAAGGCGCTGTTCGTGCCGGGCGGAATGGCGGCGGGCCTGCTCATCGTCGCCGACCGGAGCGGCGGCTTGCATCTCGTCCGTGGCGACGCGGCCGGGCTGACCCGGATCCTCATGCCAGGAATCGACGAGACGCGGCGGCTCGCGGAACTGACCTTCGACGGCGTCGCCGCCGAGCCGCTGGGCGGCGGGCCGGAGCTGCTATCGGCGCTGCGCGACGCCGGCTGGGTCCTGGTCGCCGCCGACACCCTGGGCGCGGCCGAGGTCATGCTCGAGAAGGCCGTGGATTACGCCAAGGAGCGCCGCCAGTTCGATCGCGTCATCGGCTCCTTCCAGGCGGTCAAGCATATGTGCGCCGAGATGGCCGCCGAGCTGGAACCCTGCCGCTCACTGGTCTGGTACGCCGCCTACGCATTCGACGCGGCGCCCGCGGAAGCCTCGCTGATGGCCGCCCACGCCAAGGCCCTGACTTCCGAGGTCGGCCGTTTCGTGGCGCGCACCTCGACCGAGGTGCATGGCGGCATCGGGATCACGGACCTCCTGGGCCTGCACTTCTGGTTCAAGCGCATCGGCGTGAACCGCCAGCTGCTCGGCGGGCCGGAACGCGTGCGCGAGATCGCCGCGCGGATACAGGGGTTGGCGGCGTAGCCAAGTTGCTCCCCATCGGGGGAGCTGTCAGCGAAGCTGAACGAGGGGGTCCCCCACGATCTGAGCGGACCCCCTCCGGCGCTTCGCGCCACCTCCCCCGAAGGGGAGGAACTACACATGAACTGGCGGGATGCGCTGCGCCCAGGGCTGGGCGGCTTCCATTTCGTAGGCGAGCTCGAAGAGCATCCGTTCGTTCCCGGCCCGCGCGGAGAACATCGTCCCCACCGGCAGGCCGGCCTGTGTCCAATGCAGCGGCACGCTCATGGCGGGCGCGCCGGCGACGTTGTGGATCGGTGTGTAGCCGACATATTCGGTCAGGCGCGGGACCACGACCTCGAACGGCACGAGCGGCCCCACCTCGCCCAGCAGGGGCGGGGGCGACGACAGCACCGGCGAGAGCACCACGTCGAACTGGTGGGCCGGGAACCAGGTATCGTAGGCCAGCGCATTGGCGTTCAGCCGCTGGACCGCCGCCCCCAGCGCCTGGGGCCCGGCCTTGCGCGCCATCTCCACCATGCCGAGGCTGAAGCCCTCCAGCACGCTGCCGTCGGGGGCCCGGCCCATGGCCCTGGCGAGATTGTCGGCCAGATCCTTCGCGCCATTGGCCCAGAGCAGCAGGAAGTCCTGGATGAACTGGCCGCCGTCGTAGGGCAGCTGGGTCGCCTCGACATGGTGGCCGAGGCCGGTCATCAGTTTCACCGCGTTGTCGGTGGCGGCGACCACCTCCGGCTGCGGCCGGTGACCGAGCCCGTTCTCCATCAACACGCCAACGCGCAGACGGCGCTTGGACGGTCCGATGACCACGCCCACCGGAGGGAAGCGGGCGCCGCTCGACACGTTCTCGGTGAGCGCGAACAGCGCCGCGGAATCCCTGACGCTGCGCGACACCACATGCTCGACGCCGAGGTCGCTGATCTGCCTCTCGCCCTCCGTGCCGATCATCCGCCCGCGCGAGGGTTTCAGCCCGAAGAGCCCGCAGTTCGAGGCGGGGATGCGGATCGAGCCGCCCCCGTCGTTGGCGTGGGCCACCGGAACGACGCCCGCCGCCACCGCGGCCGCCGAGCCTCCGGACGAACCGCCCGAGGACCGCGAGAGGTCCCAGGGATTGCGGGTGAGGCCGGTGGACAGCGGCTCGGTGGTCGGCAGGAAGCCGAACTCAGGCGTCGCCGACTTGCCGATCACCACCAGGCCGGCCCGGTCGAAGGCGTCGATGTAGGGCAGTTGGTGGGCGGCCGGCGGCGCCAGGCGCATGGCCTGGGAGCCGTTGCGGGTCGGGAGGCCCACATAGTCGTCGAGGTCCTTGATCAGGAACGGCACGCCGCCGAACGGTCCCGCGGGCGTGCCCGCGCGCGCCTTGGCCAGCGCCCGGTCGAAGTCCGAATTAACGATGATGTTGAGGACGGGCTGCAGCGCCTCGGCGCGGGCGATCGCGGTCTCGACGGCCTCGGCGGCGGTCAACTCGCCGCGGCGGATGCGGGCGGCCATCTCTGTGCCGTCAGGCCAGGGCGAGGCCGGCGCGGCCGCCGGCGCGGCCTTTGGCGCGGCGAGCGCCTGCGCCGCCGCCA
>JAQGIV010000076.1 GCA_028290945.1 Phenylobacterium sp.
CGGTGGCGCAACCGGCGAGCGCTGCGCTGGCGCCGGCGGCGAGGAGCATATTGCGGCGGCTGAGCATGGAATCCCCCAGGACTTGTCGGGCTAGGCTTACGACCCGGCCCGCGCGAACCGCAACCGAGGTGGCCCTTCTGCGGGATTAATTCGGCGTAATCGCGGCCCTGGCGGGTCGTTCGAAAAGCTGAGACGTTCCAGCCATGAGCGAGACCCTGACCCGCCCCGCCCTGCCCCCGTTGCCGCCGCAACCGGCCAGCGTCGCCTGGCCGACGCAGGCCTGGCCGCGGGCCGCGCCGCCGCCGGGCCTGGCGGACACCGGCTTCGCCACGCTGATGGCCGAGGCCTTCGCCGCCAAGGCGACGCCGAGCCTGGGCGAGACCCATGCCCTGGTGATCGTGCAGAGCGGCCGCATCGTCCACGAGCAGTACGGCGAAGGCTTCGGGCCGGACCAGACCTATCCCTCCTGGTCGAAGGCCAAGAGCATCACCCACGCCCTGGTGGGGATCGCCGTGGGCGACGGCAAGCTCGACGTCATGGCCCCGGCGGGCGCGCCGGAATGGCAAGGCGCCGGCGATCCGCGGGACGCGATCACCCTGGACCAGCTGCTGCGCATGTCGAGCGGCCTGCAATGGCTGGAGGAATACCTGCCCGACCAGCCGTCGGACGTCATCGCCATGCTGTTCGGCGACGGGCAGGACGACGTGGCGGGGTTCGCGGCGAAATTCCCGCTGGCGCAAGCGTCGGGCAGCCATTGGTACTATTCCAGCGGCACGACCAACATCGTGGTGCGGGCGCTCGCCCACGCCATCGGCAAGACGGGACCTGAGTTCGAGGCCTTCATGCGCGAGCGGCTGTTCGCGCCGATCGGCATGCAGAGCCCGGCGCCGAAGTTCGACGCGGCGGGGACCTTCATCGGCTCGTCGTTCTGTTTCGCCACGGCGCAGGATTTCGCCCGCTTCGGCCTGCTCTACCTGCGAGGCGGCGTCTGGGACGGGCGGCGGATCCTGCCGCCGGGCTGGGTCGACTATGCGCGCACGCCGACCTTCCAGCAGGACGACCCCAGCATCGACAGCCGCTACGGCGCCCACTGGTGGCTGGACCTCGGCGGACCGGGCTCATTCTCGGCCAACGGCTACGACGGCCAGTTCACCGTCTGCGTTCCCGACCTCGACCTGGTTTTGGTGCGCCACGGCGCGACGCCGCTGGCGCTGAAGGACGAGCTGAAGGCCTGGATCGGCGACGTGGTGGGGTGTTTCCGGGAACTCAGCCCGGCCAGGTGATATAGTCCCCGCCGCAGGAGGCCCGCCGATGGACGCGCTCGCCAGCCGCTTCGACGCCGACGCGCACGCCGAGCGCATGCGCATCCAGGGCTACACCGTGATCGAGGACTTCCTCGACGCGGACGGGCTGGCCCGGTTCCGCGAGAGCCTGGCGCCGTTCCTGGGCGCGCACCACGGCCGCAACGACTTCGAGGGCTTCGAGACCGAGCGGGTCTATACGCTGATCGCGCGGGGCAAGGTGTTCGAGGAGATCGCCGCCGACGCCCGGCTGATGGCGCTGATCGGCCGCTTCCTGCAGCCCAACTTCCTGCTCTCGGCCAGCCATTCGATCTCGCTGAACCCCGGCGAGACGGCGCAGTCGATACATTCCGACGACGGCTTCTACCGCCAGCCGCGGCCCAGGCCGCCGATCGGCGTCAGCGTGATCGGCGCCATCGACGCCTTCACCCAGGCCAATGGCGCGACCGAGGTGGCGCCGGGCAGCCACCTGTGGGGCGATCCGGGCGCGCCGGGCCGGCCCAACGACATGGCGGAGATCGAGGCCCTGCTGGTCCCGATGGAGATCCCGGCCGGGGCGGCGCTGGTGTTCCCCGGCACCCTGCTGCACCGCGGCGGGGCCAATGTGACGGACCGGCCGCGCCTGGCCTTCACCAACCAGTACTGCGAGCCCTGGGCGCGGCCGCAGGAGAACTTCTGGCTGTCCGTGCCGCGCGAGCTGGTGCGCGAGATGAGCCCGCAGGCGCAGAGCCTGCTGGGCTACGAGATCGCCCCGCCGTTCCTGGGCATGGTCTCAGCCTCGCACCCGGCCAAGGCGCTGGAGCCCGGCTGGGTCCCGCCGGTGGTGGCGCAACAACCTCTCCCCCGCGCGTAGCGCAGAGGGGAGAGGGGAGAGGATCAAGGAGAGGGGCGGCGCAGGACGCGCCAACTCGCTCCGGACTCAGCCAGGATCATGGCTGGACAGCTGGTTCGAAGGAGAGGCGGAGTCACCCCTCTCCCTGCCCTCTCCCCTCTCGCTTCGCGGGGGGAGAGGCGGCTAGCTGAGATTCCGCTTCCACAGCGCGAACAGCCGTTCCCAGTGCCGCTCCGCCGAGGGCTTGTCGTAGACCGGCCGCTGGGGGAAGGCGAAGCCGTGGTGGACGCCGGGATAGAGCTCCACCTCGGCGTTGAGGTTGCGCGACTTGATCGACTGGTCGAGGGCCTCGACCATCTCCAGCGGGGCCCATTGGTCGTGCTCGGCGCAGGCGAAATAGAGCTCGCCCAAGGCCTTGGCGGCGGCCAGATGGGGGCTGTCGGCCTGGTCGGTGACCAAGCGCACGCCGTAGATCGAGGCCGCCGCGCCCACCCGCTCCGGCCAGCGGGCCGCGAAGTTGATCGCGTACTGGCCGCTCATGCAGTAGCCCAGTGTGCCGATCGGCCCCTTGCCCGCCGCCGGGTCGCGGTCGGCGAAGTCCAGCAGGGCGTCGGTGTCGTCCATTACGCTAGCCATGGTCAGGGCGTTCATGAAGCCGAACATCCGCGCGCGGTGCTCGGCCTCCGGCAACGGCGGCAGGTCGGCCATCTCCATGACGCCGTGGCGGTAATACATGTTGGGCAGCATCACATAGTAGCCGGCCGCGGCGATCCGCCGGGCCATGTCGCGCAGCTCCTCGCGGATGGCCGGCGCGTCCATGAAGAACAGGATCACCGGGTGCGGGCCGTCGCGCTCCGGATGGACGATGAAGGTGGCGGTCTTGCCGTCCTTGGTGGCGATGTCGATCGTCTGTTCGAGCATCAGACGAGCTCGGCCGGCTGCAGGGCCAATTCCTTGAGCAGCGGCTCGGCGTAGTCGATGCGGCCGGTGACGGTCTTCGGATCGCCAGACGCCAGGCGGTAGACCGCCTCGGCGATGTATTCGATGGGCTGCACGCGGTCCTTGGTGGCCTCGTTGATCAGGCCGTGGACGGCGACGCCGGGGGTGTCGACGAGGCCCGGCGAGACCACGTTGACGGCGATGTTGTCGTCATAGACCTCCAACGCCAGGCCGGTGGTGAAGCGCTCCAGCGCCGCCTTGCACATGCCATAGACCGCGCCGCCGCCGCGCCGCGTGTAGGGCTGCTTCGGGTGGAGGCCGGCCGGCGAGGAGATGTTGACGATCCAGCCCTGCTTGCGCTCGCGCATGGACGGCAGGACCAGTTGCGACAGGTGGAAGGGCGCCCAGACCTGCACCTCCATCATCAGCTTGAAGCGCTTCTCCGGGAAGGTCTCGACGGGGATGAAGAAGGTGACGGCGGCGTTGTTGATCAGGATGTCCACCGGGCCGTAGGCCGCCACCGCCTGTTCGATCAGCCGCTCGCGGTCGGCGGCCTCGGAGAGGTCGGCCTTGATGAAGGTGGCCTCGCCGCCGGCCCGCTTGATGCGGTCGACGGTGGCGTGGAGGGTGCCCGGCAGCTTGCTCTCGCCGGTCTCGGCGGTGCGGGCCGAGCAGACCACGTTGGCGCCTTCCATGGCCAGCCTGGCGGCGATCGCCTCGCCGATGCCGCGGCTGGCGCCGGTGACCACGGCGTTGCGGCCCTTCAAGGGCCCGTTGCGGTTGATGCTGGCCATGATGTCCTCCCGAAATTGGTTTTTTGTTCTAATGGCGCCAACGGAAGCGCTTGGCGGGAACGAGCGCAAGGCCTTGAATGGCGGCATGCGGATTCCGGATGAGAACCTGGCGGAGGTGTTCGACCGCGGCTTCACCGTGGTGGAGAGCTTCCTCGACAAGGAGACGCTGTCGGCCGCCCAGGACGCGCTGTGGGAGATCTACCCGCGGCCGGAGGACTATTTCGCCGATCCCGACGCCCATCCGCGGTTCGCCAGGAGCCAGTTCGCGGGCCTGCGGCTCTTCCCCTACCCCTCGTGGGCGATCAACCGGGTGTGCGTCTATCCGGACCTGATCGACGCCGCCGAGCGGTTCCTGCAGACCGACGAGATCGACTGCTACAAGATCGAGCTGTGGGCCAAGTACTCCGGCGCCATCGACTACGACCAGGCCCACCACCGCGACTACGAGAACCACACCATCGTGGTGCCGCGCGCCGACCAGACCATGCCGCAGATGACCTGCTTCATCCTGCTGTCGGACGTGACCGAGCTGGACGGGCCGACCAAGGCGGTGCCGGTCGACAGGACCCGGCACATCCCGCTGGGGGTCAACCGGACCGAGATGGGCGAGTTCTTCGCCGACGAGGTGGCGGTGACCGGGCCGGCCGGCTCGATCCTGATCTACAAGACCGACGTCTTCCACCGCGGCTCGAACTTCGCCGCGCCGGGCCGCTCGCGGTTCGTGCTGCCCATCGACTTCAAGAAGCGCGGCTGGCGCTGGCAGGGCAAGCTGGCCTGGCCGGACCGCACCCTGAACCCGGGCTGGAAGGAGGCGATGGTCAAGATGACGCCGCGCCAGCGCGACCTGTTCGGCTGGCCGCCTCCAGCTTGCCGATGCGCACCCTGCCGATGGCGAGCCGGCCGATGGCCATCCGGCCAATGCTGACCGCGCCGATCGCCAGGGCGCCCAGGGCCGCGGCGCCGACGGCGGTCGCCAACCACGACGACAGCGGCAGGGGCTTCCGGAAGGGCATGGGCTCGTTCATCGGGCGGCTCCTTGGCCGGCGGGGCGCTCAAGCTCGGCGCGCGGCCAGCCGGCGAGATCGGCCGCCGCGTCATAGGTCGACTGGAAGAAGGCCAGCACCGCGGCGTCCGGATCGGCCGCGCGATGCACCGCGTCGTAGGGCAGGACGAATTCGCCCAGCGTCTTGTCCCACCGCGCCGCCTGCGGCCGCACCGACGCCGCGGCGAACCCCGCCGGCTCCGGATAGGCGTAGGCGTAGAACATCGGCGGGATGCCCGGCGCGCCCGGCCAGAAGCCGCAGCTCGACTCCTGCTGGGAATAGGCTTCGAAGCTGACCGAGGCGGGCAGCACCGGCGAACCGGGATGCGGCGGCGCCGGGCGGCCGGAGAAGCGGGTCACCGCCATGTCGAAGCCGCCCCAGAAGAAGTGCACCGGGCTGGCCTTGCCGAGGAAACCGCTACGGAAGGCCTTCATCACCCGGTCGGCCTGGACCAGCACGCGCCAGAAGCGCTGGGCCGCCGCCGGATCATAGGACGCGTGGGTCTCGTCCCGCTCGAAAGGGATCGGGTTCTCCACCTCGCAAGGGGTGGTCCAGATGTGGACGCTGACCCCCAGCCGGGCCAGCGCCGCCAGGACCTGGTTGTAGAAGTCGGCCACGCTCTGCGCCTTCAGGGGCAGGCGTTCGTCGGCGCCGTCGCTGCAGTCGAACCGCAGCTGGTGGTCGAGGAAGTCGAAGGCGATCTCCAGGGTGCGGCCGCCGCCGACCGGCATGGGTGAGGTCGATAGCCCCCGCGCCGTCACATAGAGCGTCACGTGCCACCAGTGGTTCACCGGCGGCGACAGGGCCATGCGGATCTTGCCGATCACCTGCGTCCACAGGTGCAGGGTGGCCTGGGTGTCCGCCCAGTCGTCATAGACCAGCGGCGGCCAGTCGGCCGGGGTGGCCGGCGGGCTCATGGGCCGCGCGCGTCGAGTGCGCGGCGCACCTCGGCCACCACGCTCGCCCAGTCGCCGAACGCCGGCTGACGGAAGATGCGGACGGAAGGATACCAGGGGCTGTCGACGCGGTCGCGCAGCCAGCGCCAGTCGGCGACGTGCGGCAGCATCAGCCAGCAGGGCTTGCCCATGGCGCCGGCCAGATGGGCGACGGCGGTGTCGACGGCGATGACCAGCTCCAGGTCGGCTATGATCGCGCGGGCGGCCTCCAGGTCGCGGGCTCCGGTGTCTTCCGGCGCGAGGCTGACGACGCCCGGCCAGGCCTTCAGCTCGGCGGCGATCTCGGCCGGCAGGGAGCGGTTCGCGTCGTTGGGGTGATTGGGGTTGCCGGCCGTGGCGAGGCCGATGCCGGCGCCGCCCGGCTTGCCGGGCAGGTAGGGCTCGGCGGGGACGTCCTCGACCGTCACGCCCAGCCGGCCGGGGATGGAGGCGGCCAGGATCCAGGCGTCATGGCGCGGGATGTCGATGCTGCCGACCGCCGGGATCACCTTGACGCCCAGCGGCGCGAACAGCCGCGCCAGCCGCCCGTCGCAGATCAGGGTGACCTCGACGCCGCGCGCCTGCATCAGGGGCGCGAAGCGGGCGAACTGGATCTGGTCGCCCAGGCCCTGCTCGGGCAGGATCAGCAGGGAGCCGACCGCGCCGCCGTCCCACTCCGGAAAGCTCAGGCCGATGTCCAGCTCGCGGCGTGACTTGCGGGATTCGAACAGCGGCCAGGCCTCGGCGTAGCGGCCTTCGCGCAGCAGGGTGAAGGCGTAGTTCCAGCGCAGCTGGTCGTCGCGCGGCGTCGCCACCAAGCCGCCGCGATAGAGCGCCTCGGCCTCGGCGAAGCGGCCCTGGCGGTCGAGGAGCACGCCCAGGATGGCGGCGGCCGGGCCGCCCGGCACGGTCTTGAGGATGCCGCGGTACAGGCGCTCGGCCTCCGCGACCTGGCCGGCCGCGGTGGCGGCCTGGGCCCGCTCGAGCAGCTCGCCGTAGCTGAGCTGGAGTTTCCGGGAGGTGGCGGAGTCGGTCACGCAAGGCCCTGATGCGACGGGGAGTCCGCCATGATAGCCCCGCGGCGCGCGCGAAGGAACGCTGTCAGGCGGCCTTCTGCAGCTCCAGCTTCACCCGCTCGGCCAGGGTCTTGATGTCGATGGGCTTGGGCAGGAAGGAGACGTTGCTCTCGCCCTCCAGCAGGTCGGAGAATTCGCTCTCGGCATAGCCGGAAATGAACATCACCGGGGCCGCGCCCAGGTACTGGCGGGCCTGTTTCAGGAGGTCGGGGCCCTGCATGCCGGGCATGACCACGTCGGAGATCATCAGGTCGATCTTGCCGGCATGGGTCTGGGCCAGCTCCAGGGCCTCCTCGCCGCTGGCCGCCTCGATCACCTCGTAGCCGCGGGCGCGCAGCAGCTTGGCGGCGACGCCGCGCACGGCGTCCTCGTCCTCGACGAACAGGATGCGCCCGGCGCCGGAGAGGTCGCGCGCCACCGGCCGCTTGGCCGCGATCGGGGCCGGGGCCGGGGCGATGACCGCGGCGGCGTGGTGCACCGGCAGGAAGATGCGGAAGGCCGCGCCCTCGCCCGGCTTCGAATCCACCGCGATCCAGCCGTCCGACTGCTTGACGATGCCGTAGACGGTGGCCAGCCCAAGACCGGTGCCCTCGCCCACCGGCTTGGTGGTGAAGAAGGGGTCGAAGATCTTGTCCATCACCTCGGGCGGGATGCCGGCGCCGTCGTCGGACACCTCGATCAGCGCCTGGTCGCCCTGGGCGACGGCATAGCCGAGCTCACGGGCCTGTTCCTGGGTGACCCGGGCGGTGCGGATCTTGACGGTCTGGCCGCCGTGGGCGCGCACGGCGTCGCGGGCGTTGACCGCCAGGTTCATCACCGCGGTCTCCAGCTGGCCGCGGTCGACGCGCACCTGCGGCAGGTTGCGGCCGTATTCGGTGGTCAGCTTGACGTCCTCGTAGAGCACCCGGCGCAGCAGCACCTCGAACTCGCTGATCAGCTCGCCGAGATCGAGGATCTCGCGCTGCACGGTCTGTTTGCGCGAGAAAGCCAACAGCTTGCGCACCAGGTCGGCGGCGCGGATGGCGATCTGGCGGATCTCGTTCAGCCCCTCGAAGGACGGATCGCCCACCGGGTGGCGGGCGGCCAGCACGTCGAGCTGCATGAAGACCGCGGTCAGCAGGTTGTTGAAGTCGTGCGCCACGCCGCCGGCCAGCTGGCCGATGGCCTGCATCTTCTGGCTCTGGGAGAGCTGCAGCTCGATCTGCTTCTGCTCGGAGACGTCCACCAGATAGGCGACCCAGCGGCCGTCGGTCTTGGTCAGGTAGAGGTGGGCGATGCGCGCCGGGTCGTGCGCCAGGCGGACCTCCAGCGGGGCGCCGGAGCCGGTCCCGGCGGCCAGCCGCTCGGCGGCGTCGGCGCGGGAGGCGGGATCGATCAGGTCGCCGAACGCCTGGCCGGCCTCGCCGCCGCCGGCCACGGCCCTGAGCGCCGGGTTGGCCTCGACGATGATCGCGCCGAACGGGTCCTCGCCTTCCAGCAGGGCCGCGCCGAACGGCGAGGCGGCGGCGAAGGCGTCCAGCACCTGCGGCGGCGGCCGGCCGGCGCTGGCGACCGCGGCGATCACCTCCATGGCGGCGGACGGCAGGGCCAGCGTCGAGACACCGGGCCCGGTCAGGCGGACCAGGAAGCGGCGCGGCGCCAGCGGGGCGACCAGCGCCTGGTGCTCGGCGCCGCCGACCTTGATCACCGCGCGGGCGACCTCGCCCTTGCGCGCCGCGCTGAGGGCGGAGAACAGGCTGGCGGCCGAGGCGCCGCCCTTGGGCAGGCGGGGCGCTGGGCCCACCACCTCGCGCCAGGCCGGGTTGGCCGCGACGATGCGGCCATCGGCGCCGGCCACGCAGGCGGGTTCGGAGAGCGCCGTGATGAACCGCTCGGCGCCCGGCTCGGCGTCGACCTGCGGATCGGCGCCGGCGCGCAGCACGAAGAGGCCGAGGAAGGCGACGCCGGCCAGGCCGATCAGCAGCAGCAGGCCAGCGAGGGTCGCGGGGCCGGCGTTCAGCATCGGCGCGCCGGCGAACACCACGGCGATGAGGAAGAAGAC
Organism: Phenylobacterium sp.; assembly: GCA_028290945.1. Lineage (GTDB taxonomy): Bacteria > Pseudomonadota > Alphaproteobacteria > Caulobacterales > Caulobacteraceae > Phenylobacterium. The sequence goes on from JAQGIV010000076.1 coordinate 8,962, forward strand.
GACCGCCGCTGTGGTCAGCGGGTCGATACGCCCTTTCCGATGTCTGTCCGCGCCGGACCTGGCCATGGCGGGCGATCGCTCCGAATCACTCAAGGTCATTGTCTCACAAGGCTTTCGCCACCGCACGGCGGCCGGTCCCGAGGATGAATCCGATGATCTTGGCGACCGCTTCGTAGTGGGCGGTGGGGATCACGTCGTCGACCTCCACCGCGGCGTAGAGGGCGCGCGCCAGGGGCGGGTCCTCGATGATCGGCACGCCGGCCGCCTCGGCGACCTCGCGGATCTTCAGGGCCAGGGTGTCGAGGCCCTTGGCGACGCAGAGCGGCGCGTCGTCCTCCCCCTGCTCGTACTTCAGCGCCACGGCGTAGTGGGTCGGGTTCATGATCACCACCGTGGCCTTGGGCACCGCCTGCATCATCCGCCGCCGCGCCGCCTCGGCCCGCTTCTGCTTCTGCTTGGCCTTGACGTGGGGATCGCCTTCCGACTGCCGGTGGTCCTCCTTGATCTCCTCCTTGGTCATCCGCATGCGGGCCATGAAGCGCTGGCGCTGCCAGAACCAGTCGGCGCCGGCGACCACCAGCAGGAGGGCCAGGACGGAGAACATCAGCCGGCGCAGCACGTCGGCCAGGAACGGCAGCATGGCCGCCGGCTCCAGCGCCGCCAGGTTGGCGAGCTCGGTGGTGTGCGGCTGCAGCACCCACCAGGCGATGGCCCCGGTGGCGAACACCTTGGCCAGCGACTTCACGAAGTTCATCAGCCCGTCGATGGAGAAGATCCGCTTGAAGCCCTGCACGAGGGAGACCTTGGAGGGGTCGGGCTTCAGCTTGCCGGGCGTGAACATGAAGCCGGTCTGCAGCAGGTTGCCGGCGGCGCCGGCCGCGGCGGTGGCCAGCATCACGGCGGCCAGGATCGGGACTGCGGCCATGATCGCGCGGCGGGCCACCTCCACGCCGCCGCCGCCCTGCAGGGTCATGGCCTCGGGCCGGGCCAGGAACGGCAGCAGCGCCTCGGCGAGGTTGCGGGCGAACAGGCCGCCAGCCATGGCCAGCACGCTGGCCGCGCCAGCCAGCGACAGCAGCGAGGCCAAATCCTGGGTCTTGGCCACATCGCCACGCGCGCGGGCCTGTTCGAGTTTCCGCGGTGTCGGTTCTTCTGTGCGGGCGGCGCCTTCGTCGCTCATCGCCTAGTGTCCCGAGACCGAAGTTCGCCAGCTTTGCCGCGACGCACAACGAACTTCGGTCTCGATAAGGACACTAGGAAAGTATTTGTTTTCTAGTGTGATTTTCGGATCTGAAGTTCCCTTCGGAGCTTCCGGCCAGCGGTGAGGGAACTTCAGATCCATCACACTAGCCACCGAACGGGACGAGCAGTTGGCGATAGCGATCCACCCAGACCATGCCGATGGAGCCGATACTGAGCGCGAACACCGACAGGCCCAGCAGCACCTGCAGGGGCGTGGCCACGAAGAACACCTGGAACTGCGGCATCACCCGGGCCACCAGGCCGGTGGCCAAGGTGAACACCACCGAGAAGACCATCACCGGCGCCGAGAGCTGCAGCCCCAGGCCGAAGGAGCGGCTGACCGTCTGGATGGCCAGCTGGCCGGCGTCGGCCACCGGCACGGCGCGGGTGAAGGGGAAGATCGAATAGGATTTCACGATCGCGGCGATGAACAGGTGATGCAGGCCGGTGGTCATCACCAACAGCAGGCCGAGCAGCCCCAGGAAGGTGCCGAGGCTGGTGGAGGGCTGGGCCTCGGTGGGGTTGGCGGTCTGGGCGAAGGACAGCGTGGTCTGGATCGAGACGATCTCGCCGGCCGTCGACAGCGAGGTCATGAACAAGCGCAGGACCGCGCCCATCATCAGCCCGATCAGCACCTCCTTGATGATCATCCCGGCCACGTCGCTGACCGCGCCGGGCACGGCCGGGGCCACGGCGCCCACGATGGGCCACAGCAGCAGGGCGAACAGGAAGGCGAAGGCCAGGCGCACGCGGGCCGGCACGAAAGTCTCGCCGATGCCGGGGATCAGCATCACGAAGGCGCCCAGGCGGGCGAAGATCAGGCCGGCGGCATAGACCTGCTGGGAGGTGGCGTAGTGCTCCACTACGCCCGGCCTACATCGCCGCGATGCGGGCGGCGATGTGGCGCATGAAGCCGCTCATCAGCGCCCCCATGAGCGGCAGGAAGACCAACAGGCTGACGAAGATCGCCACGATCTTCGGCGCATAGACCAGGGTCGCTTCCTGGATCTGGGTCAGCGCCTGCAGCAGGCCGATGCCGACGCCGACGATCAGGCCCACGATGAGGATCGGGGCGGACATCTGGATGGTCAGCCAGATGGCGTCGCGCCCGACGTCCAGAACCTCGGCGCCGTTCATGGAAACCCCTTCGAAAGCCACTGGAATCGGGCGGCGCGCGGCCACCCCGGCAATTTCTGCCGACATGGTTAACGAAGTCCTTCTCCTCCCCCGTTCACGGGGGAGGTGTCAGCCGCCACAGAGCGGCTGACGGAGGGGGCGGCGGCCGCACTGCAGAACCCCGCCCCGCCCACCACTCGCTCTTCGGCGAGCGGTCCCCCCGCCCCGTGAACGGGGCGGGAAAGGAACACTTTTCCGAGATCGGACGGGACCAAGCGCCGCCTTCGCCGTTTTCGGCCCCGGAGAGCTAAGTGGAAGGTTGACGTGTAATGTTGAAAACCCTCGCTTCAGCGGCAGCGCTGATCTTCATGGCCAGCCCGGCGTTCGCCGAGACGTGGCATGTGATGGGCGCCACCCCGGCTGAGCTTCTGATGATGGAGACCGACAGCAAGGTGGTCCATCCGAACGGCAATGTGAGCGTCTGGACCTCGTCGCTGAAGGTGAACGAGGAACAGGAGCCGGTGGTCAAGGCGCTGTGGCAGGTGTCCTGCACCGGCGCGCCGGCGATCCGCCCGGAGATGGTCGTCTGGCTCGACGCCGGCATGAAGACCAAGGAGAGCTGGGTCGCCACCAAGAAGGACGGCTACCAGCCCATCGTGCCGGGTTCGCGCGGCGAGATGACCTATCAGTACGCCTGCGGGAAGAAGTCCTGGCCGATCGCCATCCAGGGCAGCTTCGGCCAGGTGGCCGGCGCCTACGCCAACGCGCTCTCGAAGCTGGTGGCCTACACCAAGGAACAGGCGTCGCTGGAAGCCAAGTAGCCGGCGGTCAGACCACCACGACCAGTTCCGAGTAGGCGGCCAGCTGGGCATCGGCGGTGTAGAGCGCCGCCGGCTCGGTCATGGCTTGGGCGACGAGCAGGCGATCGAACGGGTCGCGGTGAAGCAGCGGCAGGTCGGCCACCTTCAGCGCCGCGGCGGACCGCACCGGAAGCTCGATGAAGCCGCCGGCTTCGGCTCCTTCAATGATTTCCCATGGTTCGACCTTGAAGTCGGCGCGGCCCAATCGCCTCTTGATGGCGATCTCCCAGATGCTTGCGGTGCTGAACAGCACCTCGTGATCCGGATCCTCCAGCATTGAGCGCACGCTCCGCGACAGGCGACCGGGATCGACCAGCGCCCAGATGAGCACGTTGGTGTCGACCAATATCCTCACTAGTTCTCGAACTCGTCGAGGATGTCGTCGGGAAGCGGCGCATCGAAATCCGGCGGGATGACAGCGCGGCCTTCGAGCAGGCCGAGCTTGCGCTTCGGCCGGGGCTCCGAAGGTTCCAGCGAGACGAGCTTGGCGACCGGCTTGCCGGCCTTGGCGATGATGATCTCCTCACCGGCCGCGGCCTGGTCGACCAGGCGCGAAAAGTGGGTCTTCGCGGCATGCAGATTGACGATGGTCACCGGCGCGCTCCTTGATGGACTAACTTAGTCCACCTTGCCCGGCTTGGCAAGACTCAGAGGCCGAGCTTCGCCCTGAGCGCCCTGGCGGCCTCGGCCGGCGAGGCCTTTTGCTGGTCGCGGTCGACGGTGAGGTTGGCCTGGCGCATGGCCTCGACGGGGACCCTGCCGATCAGCGGCGTGAGGGCGGCCAGCAGGCGCGCATCGTGGGCGCGCTTGGGCGAGATGAGCACCACGGCGTCGTAGGGCGGGATCGCGGCCTTGGGATCGCTGAGCACCACCAGATGATCCGCCGCGATCCGGCCATCGGAGGAGAAGGCGGAGATCACGTCCGCCTCGCCGCCGCTCAGCGCCCGGTACATGAAGGTCGGCTGGTAGGAGCGCTGGGTGCGGAAGCCGAGGCCATAGGCGGACTGCACCGCCTTCCATTCCGGGCGCGACAGGAACTCCAGGTCGGAGCCCAGCGTCAGGTGCGGCGCCTCGCGGGCCAGGTCGGCGATGCTCGTGATGTGCAGCGCCTGCGCGCGGTCCGGCCGCATGACGAAGGCATAGGCGTTCTCGAAGCCCAGCGAGCCCAGCACGACGACGCCGTCGCGGCGCTTCAGCTCGGTGGTGAGCTGGTCGAGGACGGCCCGCCGGCCGGGGTTGTCGCCGCGCTGCAGGACGTTGGTCCACAGGGTGCCGGAATAGTCGACGTAGGCGTCGATCTCGCCGGCGGCCAGCGCGCGGTAGGCGACGGCGGAGCCCAGGTCCTCCTTGCGCTGCACGGTGGCGCCGCGGTCCTGCAGCCGCTGGGCGATCAGGTCGGCCAGGATGTACTGCTCGGAGAAGTTCTTGGCGCCGATGACGTAGGAGCCCGGCTTGCCGAGGCCGGCCAGCGGCAGCAGCGCGAGGGCGACGCCAGCGGCGAGGCCCGCCAGGCCGGTGAGCGTCAGGGCGCGGCTGCGCTGGCGGGCGCCGGCTTCCACCAGGCCCAGCAGCTGGTCGGCGATCAGCGCCAGCGCCGCCGAGGCCGCGCAGCCGAACAGCACGAACACCCAGTTCTCGGTCTGCAGGCCGGCGAAGATGTAGTTGCCGAGGCTGGTCTGGCCGACCGGGGTGGAGAGGGTGGCGGCGCCGATGGTCCACACCGCGGCGGTGCGCACGCCGGCCATGATCACCGGGGCGGCGAGCGGCAGCTCCACCTGGAACAGGCGCTGGCCGGGCGTCATGCCGACGCCGTCGGCGGCCTCCCGGATCGCCGGGTCGACGCCGAGGATGCCGGCGGCGCCGTTCCTGAGGATCGGCAGCATCGAATAGAGCGTCAGCGCCAGCAGCGACGGCAGGAAGCCCAGCGCCGGGAAGCCGTGGCCGATCAGGCGGAGGCTGAGCGCCGAGATGGCCAGCAGCAGCGGATAGAACAGCGCCAGCAGCGCCAGGCTGGGGATGGTCTGGATCAGGCTCGCGCCGGCCAGCACCGGCCAGCGCAGGCGCGGCGAACGGGCCGCGGCGATGGCCAGCGGCAGGCTGATGGCGACGCCGAGCAGCAGCGCGCTCGCCGACAGCAGTACGTGCCAGGCGAGGTATTCCGGCAGCAGCGCCCAGGCGGCGGCGACGCGCGCGTTCATGCCCCCTGCCCCAGCTTGGCGCGCAGCCGCTCGGCCTGGCGTTTGGGCGCTTCGAGCAGGGCGCGCACCTCGGGGTCGGTGGCGGTGGCCAGCAGCTCGGCCGGCCGGCCGTCGGCGACGATGCGGCCGGCCGACAGCACCACGATGCGGTCGGCGAGCAGCACGGCCTCGGCCATGTCGTGGGTGACCATCAGGGTGGTCAGCGAGAGCCGCTCATGCAGGCCGCGGTAGTCGGTTCCGAGCTGGTCGCGCGTTAGCGGATCGAGCGCCCCGAACGGCTCGTCCATCAGCATGATGGCCGGCTCCGCGGCGAGCGCGCGGGCGACGCCGACCCGCTGGCGCTGGCCGCCGGAGAGCTCGGCGGGGCTGCGGGCGGCGACCTCTTTCGGCAGGGCCACCAGCTCCAGCAGGGTCGCCACGCGGGCGGCGATGCGCGCGGCGTCCCAGCCCAGCAGCTTGGGCGTGATGGCGATGTTCTCGGCCACGCCCAGGTGAGGAAAGAGGCCGATCTCCTGGAAAACATAACCGATTTTTCGGCGCAGGAGGTGCGGGGGCTGTGCGCCGGCCGGCTCGCCCTGCACCCGCACCTCACCGGCGTCCGGGGTAACCAGGCCGTTGATGGTCTTCAGGAGCGTGGTCTTGCCGGAGCCCGATCCGCCCACCAGGGCGGTGAACTCGCCGGGCTGCACGACGAGGCTGACGCCGGCCAGCGCCGTGTGGCCGCCGTAGCGCTTCTCGATCCCGGATAGCTCGATCGCCCCCATGGCCAAGGCCTAGCACGGTTGCCGCGCGCCGGTCAGGCCGGAACCAGCCGCAGGAAGAGCAAGGTGATGCCGATGGTGTCGATCAGGCCGTGCAGCAGGATCCCGGCCCAGAGATTGCGGCCGCTGCGCAGGTAGATGACCGCGAAGACGGCGCCGTAGATGGCCGCCAGCACGGCGCCGCTCGACACCCCGTAGTAGAGGTGCATCAGGCCGAACAGCACGGCCTGCATGACCACCGCGAGGCCGGCCCCCCAGCGGGTCGCCGGCAGCAGCTTGAGGAACCGGGTGAGGAAGAAGCCGCGGAACAGCATCTCCTCGCCGAACGCCGCGGAGCCCCAGGTGACCGGGCCGATCCAATAGAGATATTCGCCAAGCCCGTGGCCGAGGTGGAGGATCTTGTCGGGCCTGGCCAAGGGCAGGTGGGCGAATTTCAGCAGCAGCAGCGCCACCGTGCCGCCCAGCAGATAGGCGGTGATCAGGCCGCCGAACACCCAGACCGGCAGCATCCGCAGCCGCCGCGGCCGGGTGAGCCCGATGTCGCGCCAGCTCTCGCCATCGCGCCGCAGCAGGACGGTGGCGACCAGCACCAGGAACAGCATCCGCAGCGGCACGTAGAGCCGGAACACCAGCCCCTCCCGCGACAGGTGGAACGGCGCCAGCACCAGGTCGCTGAGGATGGTGACCAGCGCCATGATCAGCAGGTCGCGGCCCAGCTGGAGGGACGCGGCGAGCGGGCGCGGCGCGATGTGCGTTGGGGTCATTTCAACGATGCCGGGGACAGCGGTCGCACGCCGTCAGATCGGCATGCGCATGATTTCCTGGTAGGCGTTGATCACCTGGTCGCGGATGGCCATCACGGTCTCCAGGCTGGCCTCGGCCGAGGAGACGGCGGTCACCACATCCACCAGGTCGCCCTTGCCCTGCACCTGGTTGGCCATCTGGGTCTCGGCGGTCTTGGACGCCTTCATGGCGTCGCCCATGGCCGACTTCAGGATCTCGCCGAACCCGCCGCCCATGCCGGCCGGCTTGTCGATGCCGATGCCGGGATCGACGCCCAGGGTCTGCTGGGTGGCGGCGTAGGCCTTGGCGGCGGCGAGCGGGGTGATCATGGCCTAGCGCCGCCTATCGCTTCAGGAGGTCGAGGGTGCGCATTTCCATGCTGCGCGCGGTGTCGATGACGTTGAGGTTGGCCTCGTAGGCCCGCTGGGCGTCGCGCATGTCGAGCGCCTCGATCAGCGGATCGACGTTGGGCAGCTTCACATAGCCGGTGGCGTCGGCCGAGGGATTGCCCGGGTCGTACTGCAGCTTGAAGGCCGAGCTATCGGGCTGGGTCCGGGCCATGCGCACGCCGGTGCCGCCGCCGGCGACGGGCGTCGGCACGAACACCGGTTCCTGGCGGCGGTAGGGATTGCCGCCCTTGGTCTTCGACGTCGAATTGGCGTTGGCCAGGTTCTCGGCGATGATCCGCATGCGGCCCTGTTGGGCGCGCAGGGCGGAGGCGGCGATCGCCTGGGCGGTGGAGGCGGTGTTGCGGACGTCGGCCATCTAGCGGGACCTTTCCCTAGCCATGGCCCGGCGCGCGGGCCGCCAGGCGGATGAGGTTGAGCGACTTCTGGTAGAAGCCGATGGCGGCGTCGTATTCCATCCGCGCCTGGCCCATCTTCAGCATCTCTTCTTCCAGCACGACCGAGTTGCCGTCGAGCGTGGTCTCGGAATCCTTGGTCGCCACCGGCTTGACCACCGTCACCGAACGGGCGTGCGGCGGGCTGATGTGGCCGGGCTGGGTCACCGCCATGGACGAGGCGGAGCCGCTCGCCTGGGCCGCCACCTGGGCCTGGAAGCTGAACGGCTTCAGGTCGTGCGGCTTGTAGCCGGGGGTGTTGGCGTTGGCGACGTTCTCGGCGATCAGCTTCTGGCGGTCGGACAGGTAGCTCAGCCGGCCGCGCAGCATCTGGAAGAGCGGGATCTGGCTGAGGTCCATGGGACCGGAAAGTGAATAAACAGGGTTAATCGGCGATTAAGACCCGAGTTGCGACACGCTCGCCACCCGGGCGCCCGGCACGCCCGTTCGGCCGCGAATCCCCTCAAACTGGTCGCATGGACATCGCCGAGTTCCTGAGAGCGGTCTTCGCGCTCGCCCTGACCCTGGGCCTGGTGGGGCTGGCCGCGGTGGTGCTGCGCCGCTACGGGCCCGACGCGCTCGCCCGCTTCGGCCGGCCGGCGAAGCTCGACCGGCGGCTCAAGGTGGTGGAGACCCTGGTGCTCGATCCCGCGCGCCGGCTGGTGCTGGTGGCCTGCGACGGCGAGGAGAAGCTGATCCTGCTGGGCGAAGGCCAGGTGCTGGGGCCCGTGACCACCCCTGGCCCCAAGCCGAAGGGCCGCGGCTGATGCGCGAGCTCTGGAGGGCCGTCCGCCAGCTGCCGGCCAGCGAATGGCGCCGCGCCGCGGGCCTGGCGGTGCTGATCACCTTCGCGAGCCTGGTGTTCCCGGCCATGGCGGCGGCGCAGGCGGTGAACATCAACCTGGGCTCGGGCGCCGGCCTCACCGACCGTGTGGTGCAGCTGGTCGGCCTGCTGACCGTGCTGTCGCTGGCGCCGTCCATCGTGATCATGACCACCTCCTTCGTGCGGATCGTGGTGGTGCTGTCGCTGCTGCGAACCGCTCTTGGACTTCAACAGAGCCCGCCCAATGCGGTGATCATCTCGCTGTCGCTGTTCCTCACCGCCATCGTCATGGGCCCGACCTTCGAGGCCTCCTACCAGCAGGGCATCAAGCCGCTGCTGGACCACAAGATGGAGCTGCCGCAGGCCTTCGACGCCTCCAGCGCGCCGGTGAAGACCTTCATGCTCAGCCAGGTGGACCGCGGCGACCTCGACCTGTTCGTCAAGCTCTCCAAGATCCCCCGCCCGGCGAAGATCGCCGACACCCCGATCCGGGTGGTGACCCCGGCCTTCATGATCAGCGAGCTGAAGCGCGCCTTCGAGATCGGCTTCCTGCTGTTCGTGCCCTTCCTGGTCATCGACCTGGTGGTGGCCAGCGTGCTGATGAGCATGGGCATGATGATGCTGCCGCCGGTGGTGGTCTCCCTGCCCTTCAAGCTGATCTTCTTCGTCCTGGTGGACGGCTGGCGGCTGGTGGCGGGCAGCCTGGTGCAGAGCTTCCAGCACGGGCCGGGGGGCGGGGGATAGTTCCTCCCCTTCGGGGGAGGTGGTCCGCAGGACCGGAGGGGGCTTCCGCCGCAGACGTGCAGCTGGCCTTTCTGAGCGGAAGCCCCCTCAGTCGCTGCGCGACAGCTCCCCCGAAGGGGAGCAATTGGTTAGCCCTTGGCCGCGGTGGGCGCTTCGGCGCGCTTGGCGGGCGCGGCGGCGGCCTTGGCGGCCGGGGCGCGGGGTTCGCGGAAGCGGGCCTTCATCTTGTCGACCCAGCCGGCGAACACCTCGTTGTCGGCGCTGACCCGGCCGAAGTCGGAGACGTTGAGCCGGCCCGACGACATGCCGGCCAGGGCGATGCGCAGGGCGTCGGGGTTGTGCGCGCCGTCCACGAAGCCCTGGTACTGGCCGCGCAGCCGCGCCAGCGCCGCATCGTCACCGGCCAGGCTGTAGGCGACGCCGGCGCGCAGCAGCTTGCCCTCCTCCTCGGCGGTGAGCGGGGTCGCGGTCTTGAACCGGTCGCCCAGGGCCTTCTCGTAGAGCGGTCCGGAGGCGGCCCAGTTCTTCTGCTTCCAGGTGACTTCGGCGCGCAGCTCCTGGGCGTCCCTGGAGGCGTCCTTGTCGAGGATCTCGAGGGCCGAGTCGTAGCGGCCAACGCCGGCCCAGGCGCGCGCCTCGATCAGCCGGCGCTGGGCGTTGAGGGCGGCGGGCAGGACGGTGGTGCGCGAGGCGTTGATCGCCTGGATCGCCTGCTCCGGCTTCTTGTCCATCAGGTAGATCAGCGCCAGGTCGGTGGCGACCTGGGCCTTGGGCACGCCATCGAGCCGGTTGTCGGCCTGGTACTTCAGGAGGTCGGCGGCCTGGTCCAGCAGGTCCACGTCGACCAGCCGGCGGACCAGCTTGCGGACCATGGCGTCGCCGTCGCCGCCGATCGGAGTCAGCTCCTTGAAGTCGTAGAACAGGGCCAGCGCCTGGATCGGCTCCAGGCCGTCGGCCGAGCCGTCGAGGAACAGGGCGCGGAAGGCGGCGGAGAGGTCGGCCTGCAGCTGCAGCGCCTCGGGCAGGTCGGGCAGGCGCTTGCCGGCCCCGCGCAGCGCCTCCAGCGCCTCGCGATAGCGGCCCTGGCCGAGATAGAGCTGGCCGAGCGCGCGGATGGTCTCCAGCTCCGTGGCGTCGCCGCGCCAGCGGTAGCGCAGGCCATCGAACACGGCGGCGGCCTGGGCGACGTTGAGCTTGCCGCGCTCCAGCTGGATCTGGGTGGCGCGCAGCAGGGCCGGCGCCGAGAGATACTCGGCCGGGGCGGTGGCGACCGCCTGGTAGATCTTGAGCGCCCGGTCCTTGTGGCCCTGCAGTTCGATGACGCGGGCCTGCAGCAGGCGGGTGGCCAGCTCCTCGTAGGGGTTGGTCTTTTCCAGCAGCGCCAGGCGGATGCGGCTGTCGGCGCCGTTCAGGTCGCCTTGGGCCAGGGCGGCCTGGCCGTCGGCGCGGGCGAAGCGCACCTTCCAGACCGCCGGGAACAGGGCATAGGCCTCCGCGCCCTTGGCGAACTGGGCGCGGGCCTCGGGCCATTGGGCGAGCTGGGCGGCGACATAGGCCCGCCACAGCGCGCTGGCCGGGTCCTCCAGCAGGGCCGGCGAGGAGAAGTCGGCGTCGGCCTCCTTGTAGCGCCGCGCCATGACCCGGGCGACGCCGCGCAGGCCGCGGAACTCGGCGTCGTCCAGCAGCTTCGGCTGGGCCGCGGCGGCCTCGTTCAGCACCCCGATCGCCTCGAAGCTGAGCTCCGAGCCCACCAGGAAGCGGGCGAAGGCCATGCGGGCGGCGGTGGGCGCCGCCTGGCCGGTCTTGGCCTCCTCGGTGGAGGCGGCGGACAAGAGGGCGTTGTAGCGGGCGAGGAAGCCGCCCGAGCCGGTGCGCGGCCAGTTCTCGTAGTCGACGAGCGAGGGCATGGCCGCCGGCTGCGGCGCCCCCATCTGGGCCTGTTCCTTGTCCTGGGTCGCCCACTTCGGCGACAGCACCAGGCCGGTGTTCGGGCGGCCGATGCGGACGATGTCGCCGGCCCGGTCGACCGCGAGGTCGTCGATATAGCTCTCGATGGCCAGGCCCTGCACCGAGGGCAGCAGCGCCATCTGCACATATTCCCGCCGCGACGGCAGGCCCTTGGCGGGACCCAGGGCGGTGACCACCGACAGCACGTCCCCGGCCGCCGGATCGAGCAGCTTGACGATGCGGGTGGCGCCGGCCACCGGGGCCTTCAGCAGGGCGGGGCCCAGGGCGTCGTCGCGGGCGATGCGCACCAGGCTGGGCTGGCCCTGGTCGCCGGGGCCAAGCGCGATGGTCCAGGTGGAGCCCTGGGCGACCGCAAAGACCGGGATCTGGTGGGCGGCGTCGATGCGGATCGCCGCATAGTCCGCGCCGCGCGACGCCTGCAGGGCGGAGTACTGCTTCAGGCCGCGCGGCGCCTTGGAGACATCCAGGGTCGCGGCCGCGTCGAAGACGATCCAGACGGCGTCGCCGCGCC
>JAQGIV010000110.1 GCA_028290945.1 Phenylobacterium sp.
CCGTCACTTTCTGAGTCTCCCGGAGCCGCATGTCCCAGGTCGCCTATCTCCCGGTCGGCAAGCGCGAGCAGACCAAGGTCCAGAACCGCCTGGCGATCCTGGACGCCGCCCGCGAGGTGTTCGGCGAGCTGGGCTATGAGACCGCCACGGTGCGCGACATCATCCGCCGCACCGGCCTCGCGGCCGGCACCTTCTACAACTATTACCGATCGAAAGAGGAGGTGTTCGCCGCCCTCGCCGACGACGGCGCCCACCGCTTCGGCCCGATCCTCAAGGCCATCCGCGCGCAGTCCTTGGGCGACTTCGAGGCCTTCATCTCGCGCGCGCTGGAGGCCTATTTCGAGTTCATCGCCGACGAACACCAGAACTGGATCGCGCGGCGGCCGCCGGACGAGCCGCACATCCACATCCAGGGCGAGACCCCGGAGATGGCCGCGGTGTTCAAGGAGGTGCGCGACGCCATGGAGCAGGCCATCGCCGGCCGCCAGGGCCCGGTCTCCGATCCCGACTACATGGCCGCCGCCTGCATCGCGGTGGCCCGCGAGGTGGGCGACAAGATGCTGGAGCGCCGGCCGGTCGACACCAAGGGCGCCGCCGAGTTCGCCACCGCCATGATCCTCAACGGCCTGAAGGGCCTGCCCAAGGCGCCCGCCTGATGCCCAGCGTCTCGACGCAGCGGTTCATCGCCCACAGGCTGCTCAGCCTGCCGGCGCCGATCCTGCGGCTGATGTCGGGCGGCGGGGTGGTCTACCAGGGCGGCCGCACCCTCGATCCGCGCATCCAGTTCCTCGCCGCCCAGGCCCGCGGCGCGCCGCCCATGCAGCTGCTGTCGCCGCAGGACGCCCGCCGCGCCAGCGAGGCCGGCGTCGCGCTGGTCACCGGCGAGCCGGAGCCTGGTGTCAGCATCGAGCCCCTCGCCATTGAAAGCGAAAACGGCCCGATCCCGGCACGCGCCTACCGGCCGGACACCCAGGGCCCGACCGCGCCGCTGATGGTCTACGCCCACATGGGCGGCGGGGTGATCGGCGGCCTCGAGACGGCGCATGTGTTCTGCACCATCCTGGCCAAATGGGCCCGCGCCCCGGTGCTGTCGGTGGACTATCGCCTGGCCCCCGAGCACCGCTTCCCGGCCGGCCTGGACGACGTGCTCTGCGCCTACCGCTGGGCCCGCGAGAACGCGACGAGGTTCGGCGCGCCGCAGGGCGCGGTCGCCATCGGCGGCGATTCCATGGGCGGCGGATTCGCCGCCGCGGTCTGCCAGATCCTGAAGGCGGCGGGTGAGCCGCAGCCGGCCCTGCAGCTGCTCATCTACCCCTGGGTGGACATGGCCTGTGAAGGCGCCTCCATGACCATCTACGGCGAGGCCTATCCGCTGACCCGCGCCCTGCTCGACTGGTTCGCCGCCCACTACATGGGCCCGGAGGATCACCCCGCCGACCCACGCCTCTCGCCGCTGGCCGCGCCGGACCTCACCGGCCTGGCGCCGGCCCTGGTGGTCACCGCCGGCTTCGATCCGCTGGTCGACCAGGGCGAGGCCTACGCCCGCAAGCTCAAGACGGCCGGGGTGCCGGTGGTCTACCGCTGCTACGACGGCCTCTCCCACGGCTTCACGGCCTTCACCGGCGCGGTTCCCTGCGCCGACGTCGCCTGCCGCGAGATCGCCGGCCTGGCGCGCGAGGGTTTCGAAGGCCGGATCGCCTGATGCGGGCGTCCCAAATGCGGGCCCTGGTGGTCGAGCAGCTCGCCACCGACTACGCCGGCTGCGTCGTCAAGGACATCGCGGTCCCCGAGCCGGGCCCCGGCGAAGTGCGCGTCAAGGTCCGCGCCGCGGCGGTCAACTTCCCCGACCTCATGCAGACCCGCGGCGAGCACCAGCACAAGCCGCAGGTCCCCTTCGTCCCCGGCCTGGAGCTGGCCGGCGAGGTGGACGCCTTGGGCGAGGGCGTCACGGCCTTCCAGGTCGGCGATCCGGTGGCCGGCGGCGGCCGCGGCGGCGTGGCGGAATATGTGGTGCTGCCGGCCGCGGGCCTGCGGCGCAAGCCCGACACCCTCAGTTTCGCCCAGGCCGCCGGCTATCCGGTCGCCTACCTCACGGCTTACGTCGGCCTCGTCCGCTGCGCCCGCACCGAGCCCGGCGAGTGGGTGCTGGTGCATGGCGCGGCCGGCGGCGTCGGCCTGGCCGCCGTCGACCTCGCCCGCATCCTGGGCGCACGTGTGATCGCCGCCTCCGCCTCCGACGCCAAGCTCGCCGTGCTCGAGAAGGAATACGCCCCCGACGCCACCGTTAACGTCACCCAAGGCTTCCGCGAGCGGGTGAAGGAACTGACCGGTGGCCGCGGCGCCGACGTGATCTACGACCCGGTCGGCGGCGACGTGTTCGACGAGAGCCTGCGCTGCATCGCCTTCGGCGGCCGCATCCTGTCCATCGGCTTCACCTCCGGCCGCCTGCCGATGCTTCCCGTGAACATCGCGCTGATCAAGGGCTTCTCGGTGATCGGCGTCCGCGCCGGCGAATACGGCCGCCAGTTCCCCGAAAAGGGCCGCGAGAACCTCGACGCCATCTGGCAGCTCGCCGAGGATGGCCTGGTGAAGCCCCGCGTCGACGCCGAATATCCCCTGGGCGAGTGGCGCGAAGCGTTCGATTCCCTCGCCGACCGGAAGGTCATCGGCAAGACCATCATCCGCCCGGACCTGTAGGGATGAGCGGCCACAAGACCCGCATCATGTACGTGGAAGACAAGTCCGGCGGCCTGAGCGGTCCGGCCTGGATCGGCCGCGTCACCTTTTCCAAGTCCGGCCAATCGCTCACCTATCGCGGACGGACCTTCCAAAAGCTGAGCGGACGGGGTTTCAAGGCCAACTACTTCGACGTGGACACCGGCGAGCACTTCTGGATCTCCGGCCCCAGGAAGGACGGCGACGACCGCCTCTATGCCCAGAGCACCGCGCCGGTTGCGATCGACGACGATGTAGCCGACGAGTACTGGGCGGCCATCCGCGGAAAGCCCAAGCCATGACCATCGGCAACGACGACGACCTGGAAAAGCTGAAGATCGCCGGCCGCGTGGTGGCCCGCACCCTCACAGCCATGGGACGCGCCCTGGAGCCCGGGATCACCACCAAGGAGCTCGACGACCTGGGCCGTGCGCTGCTGGAGCGCGACGGCGCCCGCTCGGCCCCGGAGATCACCTATGACTTCCCGGGCGCCACCTGCATCTCCATCGGCCCCGACGTGGCCCACGGCATCCCCGACGACCGTCGTATCGCCGCCGGCGACCTGATCAACATCGACGTCTCGGCCGAGGTCGGCGGCGTCTTCGCCGACACCGGCGCCAGCTTCCAGGCGCCGCCGACCACGCCCAGGATCGCGCGCCTGTGCCGCGACGGCCGCCGCGCGCTGTGGACCGGCATCCGCTCGGTGAAGGCCGGCGGCCGGCTCAGCGAGATCGGCCGGTCCATCGAGGCCTTCGCCGACAAGAACGGCTACAGCCTGATCCGCAACCTGGCCAGCCACGGGGTCGGAAACGCCCTGCACGAGGAGCCCAAGGAGATCGCCACCTGGCATGACCCCGCCGACCGCCGGGTGATCGTCGAGGGCCTGGTGTTCACCATCGAGCCGTTCCTGTCGCTGGGCGGCGACTGGGTCGAGGAGACCGGCGACGGCTGGACCCTGCGCCCTGTCGGCCGCCAGCCCACCGTCCAGTACGAGCACACCCTGGTCGCCACCCGCCGGGGCCCGGTGGTGGTGACGCTGGCGGACTGACCGACCGCGCCGGGCGCGCAGCGCCGTCAGATTCAAACCACGGAACACACGGAGCCCACAGAACTTCCCGGTGCACGGCCGCTTCCGCGTCCGTCTGCGCTTTCTGCGGTTAAACCCTTTTCGCACCCTGTCGCCCCCGCTCCTCGGCCTGAGCGGCCGCAGGGGTGGCGGTTGACACGCAGGGCCCCTTCGACTATCCACCGCCGCTCGATTTTCGACCCGGAGCCGTTCACGTGAAGCGCACCTTTCAGCCGTCTCGCCTCGTGCGCGCGCGCCGTCACGGCTTCCGTCTGCGCATGTCCACCAAGAATGGCCAGAAGGTGCTCGCGCGCCGTCGGGCCAAGGGCCGCAAGCGCCTCAGCGCCTGATCGCGGACTCCCTATATGGTGTCGGCATGGCCGACGCTCCCGTCCCCATCGAACGTCTGACCATCGAACGCCTGAAGAAGCGCGCCGACTTCCTGGCCTGCGCGCGCGCGCCCTCCTGCGCCCGCGGGGCCATTGTCGTCCAGGCGCGCCCCCGCGATGAAACGCCGCTCGTCCGCGCCGGCTTCACCGCCACCAAGCGCATCGGCGGGGCCGTGCAGCGCAACCGCGCCAAACGGCGGATGCGCGAGGCGGTGCGCCGCCTGCTGCCCGAACTCGCCCACCCCGGCTTCGACTATGTGTTCATCGCCCGCGGCGGCGTGATCGCCCGGCCCTGGGAGCGTCTGCTTGACGACGTGAAAAGCGCGCTGATAAGGCTCGCCGCCGACCGCGACAGGCCGGCGCCAGACCTCGACCCCGTCCGCACCGCCCCCACCCCTTCCGCAAAAGACGATTGAGCGTCCGCCCGCCGATGCAAGACGAATCCCGCAACACGATCATCTTCGTCGTCTGCGCGCTCGCGCTGTTCCTGCTCTACAACTTCTTCGTGTTGGAGCCGGCGTCCAAGCGCCGCCAGGCCGAGACCGCCCACGCCGCCGCCGTCGCCCAGCTGCAGTCGCCCGCCGCCGCGGCCGTTGCGGGCGGGGTCCCCGTCGCCCCGCCGGTGATCACCCGCCAGGCAGCGCTGGCCGCCAGCCCGCGGGTGCCGGTCGACACGCCGTCGCTGAAGGGCTCGGTGGCCCTGCGCGGCGGCCGCATCGACGACCTCTACCTCAAGCAGTACCGCGAGACGGTCGACAAGAATTCTCCCCCCGTGGAGCTGCTGCGCCCCGAGGGCGTCGCCCACGCCTGGTTCGCCGACCTCGGCTGGACCGGCGCCAATGTCGCGGGCCTGCCGGCCTACAACACCGTCTGGACCCTGGCCCAGGGCTCGACCCTGACCCCCGGCCAGCCGATCGTGCTGACCTACGACAACGGCCAGGGCCTGACCTTCACCCGCAAGATCGAGGTGGACGACAAGTTCATGTTCACCGTCACCGACACGGTGGCGAACTCCGGCGCGGCGCCCGTGACGCTGGTTCCCTACGGCTCGATCCAGCGCCAGGGCCTGCCCGACCATCCGGCCAACAGCCAGATCGTCCACGAGGGCGCGGTGGGCGCGCTGGGCCTCGACAAGCCCATCCTGCAGCTCATCGACTACAAGAAGTGGTCGAAGGACGGCGGCGCGGAGCTGGACTCCAAGGGCGGTTGGCTGGGCATCACCGACAAATATTGGCTGGCCGCCGTGGCGCCGGCCCAGACCGAGCGGGTGCACGGCCGCTTCGACCATCGCAAGGAAGGCGGCCTCGACCTGTTCGCCGCCGACTACACCGGCCAGCCGCGCGTCGTGGCGCCGGGCGGCCAGTCGAGCAACGTCACCCACGTGTTCGCCGGCGCCAAGACCGTGCCGGTGCTGCGCGCCTACGAGCAGAAGCTCGGCATCCCGCGCTTCGACGACGCCGTCGACTGGGGCCGCTACTTCTTCTGGCTGACCCGGCCGATCTTCTCGCTGCTGATGTACATCTACCAGCACGTGGGGACCTTCGGGATCGCCATCCTGGTGCTGACCGTGGTGGTGCGCGGCGTGTTCTTCCCGCTCGCGAACAAGTCCTACGAGTCGATGAGCAAGATGAAGAAGGTCCAGCCGCTCGTCGAGGAGATGCGGAAAAAGTACAAGGACGACCCGGCCAAGCAACAGCAGGAGATGCTCGCCCTCTACAGCCGCGAGAAGGTCAACCCGCTGGCCGGCTGCCTGCCCATCCTCTTGCAGATCCCGGTGTTCTATTCGCTCTACAAGGTGCTGACCGTCACCATCGAGATGCGCCACGCGCCGTTCCTGGGCTGGATCCAGGACCTCTCGGCGCGCGATCCGACCACCGTCTGGAACCTGTTCGGCCTGATCCCCTGGAACCCGGCCCACCTGCCGATGATCGGCGGCATCCTCGACACCAGCCTGCACATCGGGGTCATGCCGCTGATCTACGGCCTGACCATGTGGCTCTCCACCTCGATGAACCCGCCGGCGCCGGATCCGGCCCAGCAGAAGATCTTCCAGCTGATGCCGATCATCTTCACCTTCATCATGGCGCCCTTCGCTGTCGGCCTGCTGATCTACTGGACCTGGTCCAACGTGCTCACCACCCTGCAGCAGTACGTGATCATGCGCCGCTTCAAGGTGGACAACCCCATCGACCGGATCATCAACCGGCTGACAGGGCGTGCTGGCTCGCACGCGTGAGCGGGCCGGAGCCGACCTTCGACGAAGAAGCCCTGGAGGCGGCGCGCAAGTTCTTCGCCCGCGACGTGCGCTTCCTGATGGGCTGCGTGCAGATGGAGGGCCTGCCCGAGGCCGACCTGCCGGAGGTGGCCTTCGCCGGCCGCTCCAACGTCGGCAAGTCGTCGCTGATCAACGCGGTGACCGGCCGCCTGCACCTGGCGCGCGCCTCCAACGAACCGGGCCGCACCCGCGAGGTGAACTTCTTCCTGGCCGATGAGCAGCTTCGCCTGGTCGACCTGCCCGGCTACGGCTTCGCCAAGGTCTCCCGCGGCGCCGCCAACAAGTTCCAGAACCTCGGCCGCAACTACCTGCGCGGCCGGCCGAACCTCAAGCGCACCTACCTCTTGATCGACGCCCGCCACGGCCTGAAGGCGGTGGACACCGAGGCGCTCGACGCCCTCGACGAGGCCGCGGTCTCCTACCAGATCGTGCTCACCAAGGCCGACAAGATCAAACCCGCCGAGGTCGAGGAGGTCACCGCCAAGACGCTCCAGCAGATCTCGCGGCGCGCCGCCGCCTTCCCGCGCGTGCTGGCCACCTCCGCCGCCAAGGGCGCCGGCATCCCCGAGCTCCGCGCCGAGATCCTCAGCGCCTGCGGGCTCTAGGGCCGGCGCGCCACCACCTCGCCGCCCTTCATCACGAACACCGGGCGCTCCAGCACGGTGACGTCGCTGAGCGGGTCGCCCTTGACGCCCACCAGGTCGCCGAACCGGCCGACCGCCACCTGGCCCACGTCGTGGGTCCAGTCGCCGCCCAGCGCCTGGCTGGCGTTGAGCGTCGCCGTCTGGATGGCCTGCAGCGGCGTCGCGCCATAGCGCACCATCACCGCGAACTGGCGGGCGTTCCAGCCGTGCGGATAGATGCCGGCGTCGGTGGAGAAGATCATCTTCACCCCGGCCTTCAGCGACTTCTTGAAGTTCTCCCGCTGGATCTCGCCGATGTCGCGGTCCTTCTTCAGGTTCTCCGGCAGCACGCCGTTCCGGGCGCCCTCGGCCTGGGTGTAGTCGGTGTTGTAGATGTCCATGCCGAACCAGGACCCGTGCTGCACGGCCAGCTTGATGCCCTCGTCGTCCACCAGGCTGGCGTGCTCGATGGTGTCGACGCCGCCGAGGATCGCGGCCTTGATGCCGTCGCCGCCGTGGGCGTGGGCGGCGACCTTCAGGCCGGTGCGGTGCGCCTCGTCGACGATGGCCCGGATCTCCTCCACGGTGAGCTGCTGGGCGCCCGGCGTGTCGCCGTGGCTGAACACCCCGCCGGTGGCGCAGATCTTGATCACCGTCGCGCCGTACTTGTGCATCTGGCGGACCATCTGGCGGCCCTGGTCGGGGCTGTCGACCACCGACGGCTCCTTCTGGTTCATCGACGGCGGAAAGAAGGTCGAGTCGCAGTGGCCGCCCGTCGAGCCGATGGCGTAGCCGGCGGTGATCATCCTGGGGCCGGGGATGAAACCCGCGTCGATCGCCTGCCGTAGCCCCACGTCGTCGTAGTTCTCCGCGCCCACGTTGCGTACCGTGGTGAACCCCGCCTCCAGGGTCGCCCGGGCGTGCTGGGTGGCGATCACCGGCCAGAAGCTGTCGGTGAACTGCAGGTAGCTGTAGCCGCCGAACAGCGGCGAGGAAGTCATGTGCACGTGCATGTCGATCAGGCCCGGCAGCAGGGTCACGCCGGGCAGGTCGACCCGCTCCGCCCCCGCCGGGACCGCATCGCCTTGGTGCTCGACGGCGGCGATCCGCCCGTCGGTGATCACCACCAGCGGCCGCTCGATATAGCGCCCGGTGGCCACGTCCAGCGCCCGGTCGGCGGAGACCGCCACGGTCTTGGCGCTCGCCCCGCAGGCCACCGCCCAGACGGCGACGGCGGCCGCCGCCACGCTGCGAACTTTCATCGGAAATCCCCACTCGACTTGACTGCGCCAAGGCTTAGCACGGGCTCGCGAAGGTGACAGGGGGCGGCGCGTCCGCTATCGGAGCGCTCCGGGATCGGGAGCAGGCGAGTTGAGCGACGACAGCGAAGGCCAAGGCTGGGCGACCGCCAAGACGCTGGCCGAGGCCCTGCCCTACATCCAGACCTATGACCGCTCGACGGTGGTCATCAAGTACGGCGGCCACGCCATGGGCGAAGAGCAGGTGGCCAAGCTGTTCGCCGCCGACGCCGTGCTGCTCTAGATGCTGGGCGTCCATCCGGTGGTGGTGCACGGCGGCGGCCCGCAGATCTCCGCGTGGCTCGCCAAGGCCGGCGTCAAGTCGACCTTCATCGACGGCCTGCGCGTCACCGACGAAGCCACCATGGAAGTGGCCGAGATGGTGCTCTCCGGGGCGATCAACAAGGAGATCGCCAGCTGGATCACCCAGGCCGGCGCCGAGGCCGACGTGCGCGGCGTGGGCCTGTCGGGCAAGGACGCCCGGCTGATCGTCGTCGAGAAGGTCACCCGCACCAAGAAGGACCCCGACAGCGAGGTCGAGCGGATGGTCGACCTGGGCTTCGTGGGCGAACCCAAGACCGTCGATCCGACGATCCTCAAGGCGCTGATCTACGCCGAGGCGGACTACATCCCGGTGGTCGCCCCGATCGGGGTTTCAGCGAGCGGCGAGACCTACAACATCAACGCCGACACGGTGGCCGGAGCCCTGGCCGGCGCGCTGAACGCCAAGCGCATGCTGCTGCTCACCGACGTGGCCGGCGTGCTCGATAAGAACGGCGCGCTGATGCGCCAGCTGACGGTGAAACAGGCCAGGAAGGCCATCGCCGACGGCGTCGCCACCGGCGGCATGATCCCCAAGCTGGAGACCGCCATCGCCGCGGTGGAGGCCGGCGTCGAGGCCGTGGTCATCCTCGACGGCCGCCGGCCGCACGCCATGCTGGTCGAGCTGTTCACCGAGCACGGGGCGGGCACGCTGGTCTGCAAATGAGCGGCGCGGACCTTCGCCACATCGACACCTGGCTGTTCGACCTGGACAACACCCTCTATCCGGTCGAGAGCGGCTTCATGGGCGAGATCGAGCGCCGCATCACCGCCTTCGTCATGCAGGTGACCGGCCTGGAGCGCGACGAGGCCTTCAAGCTGCAGAAGGTCTACCTGAAGGACCACGGCCTCAGCCTGACCGGCCTCACCCTGCACCACGGCGTCGACCCGGCCGAGTTCCACGCGGTGTTCCACGACCTGTCGCTGGAGAGCCTGGCCCGCGACCCCGACCTGATCGCCGCCATCGAGCGGCTGCCGGGCCGGCGGCTGATCTTCACCAACGCCGACGATGTCCACGCCCGCCGCGTGCTTGAGCGCCTGGGCCTCGACCATCTGTTCGACGAGGTGTTTCACATCGGCTCGTTCGGCTACGTCCCCAAGCCCGATCCCGTGGTCTTCCAGCGGATGAACGCCGCGCACCGGATCGACCCGGCGACCACCGCCTTCTTCGAGGATTCCGAGCGCAACCTGGCGCCCGCCGCCGAGCTCGGCATGACCACCGTGCTGGTCGGCCCGCACGCGCCGGCCTCGACCGCGCCCTTCGTGCAATACAAGACCGACAAGCTCGCGTCCTTCCTGCGGGACGCCCAGCTCAAGGACGCCGCCTAGATGGACGACCTGAAGACCATCATCGAACAGGGCTGGGAGGGTCGCGAGGCGATCACCACCGACACCAAGGGCCCGGTGCGCGCGGCGGTGCTGGAGACCATCGAGCGCCTGGACGCCGGAACCCTGCGGGTCGCCGAGCGCGGCGCCGACGGCGTCTGGACGACCCACCAGTGGGCCAAGCAGGCGATCCTGCTGTTCTTCCGCCTGACCGCCAACCAGCTGGTCCACGCCGATGCGCCCGGCCCCTACTGGGACAAGGTGCCCCTGAAGTTCGCCGGCTGGGACGCCGCCCGCTTCGCCGCCGCCGGCTTCCGCTGCCTGCCGGGCACGGTGGTGCGCAAGGGCGCGTTCATCGCCAAGGGCGCGGTGCTGACGCCGTCCTTCGTCAACATCGGGGCCTATGTGGACGAAGGCACCATGGTCGACACCTGGGCCACGGTCGGCTCCTGCGCCCAGATCGGCAAGCACTGCCACATCTCCGGCGGCGCGGGCATCGGCGGCGTCCTGGAACCGCTGCAGGCCAATCCGACGATCATCGAGGACAACTGCTTCATCGGCGCCCGCTCGGAGGTGGCCGAGGGCGTCATCGTCCGCGAAGGCAGCGTCATCTCCATGGGCGTCTACCTGACCTCCACCACGCCCATCGTGAACCGCCGCACCGGCGAGACGATCACCGGCGAGGTGCCGCCCTATTCGGTGATCATGTCCGGCTCGCGCCCGAACCCCACCGATCCGGCCCTGCCGTCGACCTACTGCGCGGTGATCATGAAGACGGTGGACGAACGCACCCGCTCGAAAACCAGCATCAACGAGCTGCTGCGCGACTAGCGCTCCGGGTAGCGCGTGCCGTCCCGGCGCAGGTAGCCCTGCTCGTCGGCCTGCATGTCGATGTCGGGATAGTCGCAGGCGTCGGCCTTCCAGTCGCGCGTGCCGACCTCCAGGACCACGGCGTCGGCGCTCGAACGGTTCTGCAGGTGGTGGCCGTCCGGCACGCCGGCCTTGAAGCCCGCGCAGTCGCCCACCCGCAGCACCTCTTCACCGGCGTCGGTGACCAGCACCACCTCGCCCTCGACCACCCAGATGAACTCGTCCTCGGCGGTGTGCCAGTGGCGCTGGGCCGACCATTGGCCGGGCGGCAGGCGCAGCAGGTTGACGCCGAACTGGCTCAGTCCGGCCACGTCGCCCAGCTGGCGGCGGGTCTTGCCCCGGCACGGCGCGTCGAACGGCGAAGGGTAGCGGCTGCCGGTGCGGAGCTCGGCGGCGGCGATGTCGATCTTGGGCATAGGCGCTTTCCGGTCTAGGTAGGCCCCAGACTTAGGCAATCCACGGCGAAGGTTCGAGCTTGATCGACGCGATCGACCTGACGCGGGAGCTGATCCGCAAGCCCTCCGTCACCCCGGCGGACGCCGGCGCCATGGATGTGGTGCAGCACACCCTCGCCGGCCTCGGCTTCGCCTGCCGCCGCATGAAGTTCGGCGAGATCGAGAACCTCTACGCCCGCTACGGCGCCGCGCGGCCCAACCTCTGCTTCGCCGGCCACACCGACGTGGTGCCGGTGGGCGACACCGCCGCCTGGAGCCAGGACGCCTTCGCCGGCGAGGTCGTGGACGGCGTGCTGATCGGGCGCGGCGCGGTCGACATGAAGAGCGCCATCGCCGCCTTCGCCGCCGCCGCCGCCAAGGCCATCGCGGCCGGCCAGGTGACGGGCTCGCTGTCCTTCCTGATCACCGGCGACGAGGAGGGCGTGGCGCTGGACGGCACCAAGCGGGTCGTGGAGGCCCTGGCCGCCGAGGGCGAGGTCCTCGACCACTGCGTGGTGGGCGAACCGACCTCGTCGGAAACCTTCGGCGACATGATCAAGGTCGGCCGCCGCGGCTCGATCAACGCCGACATCGAGGTCACCGGCGTCCAGGGCCACGTGGCCTATCCGCACCGCGCGGCCAACCCAGTGCCGGTGCTCATCGGCCTGCTCGCGGCGCTGCAGGCCCGCGGGCTCGACACGGGCTATCCGGAGTTCCAGCCGTCGAACCTGGAGGTCACCAGGATCGACGTGCCCAACACCGCCACCAACGTCATCCCCGGCGTGGCGCGGGCCCGGCTGAACATCCGCTTCAACCCCAGCCACACCGGCGCCGAGCTGGCCGCCTGGATCGCCGCCGAGGCCGAGCTGGCCGCCGAGGGCACGCCCTGCCAGGTCACCGTCACGCCGCAGATCAGCGGCGAGGCCTTCCTCACCGCGCCCGGCCCGTTCACCGACCTGGTGGCCGCCGCCGTCGCCGAGGTGACTGGCCGCGCCCCGGAGCTGTCCACCACCGGCGGCACGTCGGACGCCCGCTTCATCCGCGCGCTGTGCCCGGTGGTCGAGCTGGGCCTGGTCGGCCGCACCATGCACCAGGTGGACGAGCGCGCGCCGGTGGCCGAGATCCAGATGCTGCAGGCGGTCTACGAACGGCTGATCGCGCGCTACTTCGAGGCTTTCGCGGCGTAATCCACGCCCGTCAGGTACAGGCCCTCGGCCGGCGCCACGGGCCCGCAGGCCTTGCGGTCGCGGGCCTCCAGCGCCGCCGTCACGTCGCCCGCCGTCCAGCGCCCGACGCCCACCTCGGCCAGCGTGCCGGTCATCGAACGCACCTGGCGATGCAGGAACGAGCGCGAGGCGAACTCGAGGATCACCGCCTCGCCCTCGCGGCGCACGCGCGCCACGTCCAGGGTCTTCATCGGCGAGTTCGCCTGGCAGGCCAGGTCGCGGAAGGTGGTGAAGTCGTGGTGGCCGACCAGCGCCTGGGCCGCCTGGTGCATGGCGTCGGCGTCCAGCGGCTTCTTCAGGTGCCAGACCCGGCCCTGGTCCAGGGCCGGCGGGCCCATGCGGTTGAGGATGCGGTAGAGGTAGCGCCGCTCGGTGGCCGAGAAGCGCGCGTGCCAGCCCTCCGGCGCGACGCTGGCCTCCAGCACGGCGATCGGCTCGGGGACCAGGTGGGCGTTCAGCGCATTGCGCACCACCTCCGGTTTCCAGTCCCTTTCCAGGTCGACGTGCACCACCTGGCCGGTGGCGTGGACCCCGGCGTCGGTGCGCCCCGCCGTATGCACCCGCGGGGTCTCGCCGCAGAAGGCCAGCACTGCGCGTTCGAGGGAGGCCTGCACCGAGGGCAGCGCGCCCTGCGCCTGGAAGCCGTGATAGGGCCGGCCGTCGTACTCGATGAGCAGGCGGTAGCGGGGCATCAGCCGAGCTGGGTCCCGGGCGTCACTGGCGAGCCGCGCAGGAACAGTTCGGCGTCCTGGGCGCCGCGGCCTTCGCGCTGCACGCGCAGCAGCCGCACCGCGCCCTCCGCCCCGGCCACCAGTAGCCGGTCGTCCAGCACCTGGCCGGGCGCGCCGTCGGCGTCCTCGAACGTCGATAGCAGGGCCTTCACCCGCACCGGGCCCTTGTCGGTGGGCAGCTCGAACCAGGCGCCGGGATAGGGCGCGAGCCCGCGGATCTTGCGGTCGATCTCGGCGGCGGGCCGGGTCCAGTCGATGCGCGCCTCCTTGGCTCGGATCTTCTTGGCGTAGGTGACGCCGTCTTCGGCCTGTGGCGTCTCGCGGGCCTCGCCGGCCTCGATCAACGGCAGGGTGCGCGCCAGCAGCGCCGCGCCCGCCTCGGCCATGCGGTCGTGGACGGTCTGGGCGGTGTCCAGCGGCCCGATGCGCAGGGTCTCGGTGGCCAGGATCGGGCCCTCGTCCAGGCCTTCGGTCAGGCGCATCACCTGGACGCCGGTCACCGGGTCGCCGGCCATCACCGCCCGCTGGATCGGCGCGGCGCCGCGCCAGCGCGGCAGCAGCGAGCCGTGCAGGTTGAACGACCCGAGCCGCGGCGCCTCCAGCACCTCGTTCGGCAGGATCTGGCCGAAGGCCACCACCACCGCGGCGTCGAGGCCCAGCGCCCGGAACGCCGCGATCTCGGCCGCATCGCGCATGGAGGCTGGGGTGCGGACCGGCAGGCCGTGATCCGTCGCATAGGCCTGCACCGGCGAGGGCCGCAGGTCCTGGCCCCGGCCGCGCGGGGCGGGCGGTTGCGAATAGACCGCCGCGATCTCGTGACCCGCCTCCACGAGGCGTTTCAGCGCGGCGACCGCGAAGTCGGGAGTTCCCAGGAAGGCCAGGCGCATGCGTCCCTGTAGCGGGCGGCGCGCCTGCGTGCAAAATCGGCTCGGAACTCGGCCGCAAGCTTGGCAGTTAGAACCCCGACCCCAGGAGCGCTCCCATGCCGACCCCCAACCGCACCCTGATCGCTGCCGCCGTCATGGGCCTGACCTTCGCCGTCGCCGGCTGCACCAAGAGCGACCAGCAGAAGACCCAGGCCGACGCCAACGCCACCGCCGCCGACGTGAAGACGGGCACGCAGAAGGCCACCAACGCGGTGGCGGTCGATGCGAAGAAGCTGGGCCAGGATGTGAAAGCCAGCGCCAAGGACGCCGGCAAGGACCTCAAGACCATCGCCCAGGACCCGGACGTCAAGAAGGCGGCCGGCGAGCTGAAGGGCTCGCTGAAGGACCTCGGCTCGGCCCTGAAGGACGCCTCCAAGAAGCACAAGGCCGAAAGCGACGGCTCGACCACCACCACGACGACCGTCACGACCACCGTGGAGAAGAAATAACCCTCATTCCGCTCATCCCCGCGAAGGCGGGGACCCAAGCGGCGTTTCGGCAACTTCGGCTCAGCCGTCAGATTTTCGAGTCGGCTTGGGTCCCCGCCTGCGCGGGGATGAGCGGCGTTCCTGGACTCACGCCGCCTTGACCAGCTTCTTGACCTTCCGGATCGCCTGCTCGCGCTTCAGCCGCGACAGGTGGTCGATGAACAGCACCCCGTCCAGGTGGTCCATCTCGTGCTGGATGCAGACGGCGAACAGGCCTTCCGCCTCCTCGACGACGGCCTCGCCCTGATAGTTCAGGTACTTGAGCTTCACCTGCGAGGGCCGCTCGACCTCGTCGTAGATCTCCGGCACCGACAGGCAGCCCTCCTCGTAGGGCGCGGTCTCCTCCGAGGCCCAGAGGATCTCCGGATTGACGTAGTAGCGCGGCTGGGGCTCCTCGCCGTCGCGGGCGAGGTCCATGACGATCACCCGCTGGGGCACGCCCACCTGCACGGCCGCCAGGCCGATGCCGGGCGCCGCGTACATGGTCTCCAGCATGTCGTCCATCAGGGCGCGCAGCTCGTCGGTGACCGCGGCCACCGGCTCGGAGACCTGTTTCAGCACCGGGTTCGGAACGACGAGGATTTCGCGGATCGCCATGAGCTGCGAGGTAGGGGGCTCAAACCCGAGCGTCAAGGTGGGACATGGCGGCTCAGCCCTCGTCCGTGGCCACCAGCCGCACCTGCGGCGTCTCGGATTTGGCGAGCTTGGTCAGCGGGCGGACGGCCGTGTCGAGCGGCTCCAGCTGCGGCACCTCGCGGCCCTCGTGGTCGACCTTCAGGTCCTCGAAGCGGCGGGCCTGGGTCAGCACCTGGGTCTCCAGGGAGCCGACGAACTGGTTGTAGCGGCCGACGGCGGCCTCCAGCGCCTTGCCCACCGAGGAGGCGTGGCCGCCCATCACCGCGATCCGCTTGTAGAGCTCGCGGCCGAGGTCGGCGATCAGCCGGGCGTTGGCGGCCTGCTCCTCCACCCGCCAGCCGTAGGACACCGCCTTGCACAGCGCGAACAGCGTCGACGGCGTCACGATCACCACCCGGCGGTCCATGGCCTCGGTCATCAGGTCGGGCGCGTGGTCCAGCGCCGCCGCCAGGATCGAGTCGCTGGGGATGAACATGGCCACGAAGTCCGGCGAGGCGTCGAACTGGTCCCAGTAGGTCTTGGCCGAGAGCCCCTGGATGTGGCTGCGCACGCTCTGCACGTGGCGGGCCAGCGCCGCGGCCTTGGCGGCCTCGTCGGGGGCCTCCTGCAGCTCCAGGAAGGCGTTCAGCGAGCACTTGGCGTCGATCACGAACACCGCCCCGCCCGGCAGGCGCACAGTGACGTCCGGCCGGCGGCGGCCCTCGTCGGTGTCGGTGGAGGTCTGCTCCTCGAAGTCGTAGCGGTGCGCAAGGCCGGCCGCCTCCAGCACGTTGCGCAGGGTCTGCTCGCCCCAGCGCCCCTGCACGCCCGCGCCGCGGCGCAGCGCCGCCGACAGCTTGCGGGCCTCGTCCTGGGTGGCGGTGGAGGCCAGCAGCAGGGCGGCGATCTGCTCCTTCAGGCCGCCGGTCTCCTCGGCGCGGACCTTCTCCACCAGGGCCACGTGCTCCTGGAACTTCTGCAGGCTGTCGGCCACCGGCTTCAGCTGCGCCTCCAGCTTGGCCTGCACCAGCTGCTCGCGGCCGGCCTGCACCTCGTCGTTGCGCTTGAGGATCGCCTCGGCGACGCTCTCGGCGGATCGCGCGGCCTGGGCCTGCACCAACTCCGACTGCTCCTGCAGCATCTGCACGCGGGCCTCCGCCGTGGCGGCCCGCAGCCGCTCCTTGAACGCCCAGAAGGTGGCGATGGCGGCGGTCAGGCTCGCGGCGAGCGCGAGGATCAGCAGCAGGTTCATGGGTTGTTCTTACCGCGAACGCTGAGTCGCGGCCAGTGCGGCGCTTAGGCCGGCCGCCGCGCCCGCATGGCTTGCGCGATCGTCCCGTCGTCGAGCCAGTCGAGCTCGCCGCCCACCGGCACGCCGCGGGCCAGCATGGTTACCGAGACGTCGGCATTGGCCAGCCGGTCGGCCAGGTAGTGGGCGGTGGTCTGGCCGTCGACGGTGGCCGGCAGCGCCAGGATCACCTCATGCACCCCGCCGTCGGAGGCGCGGGCCACCAGCGGACCGACCTTGAGCGCCTCCGGTCCTACGCCGTCCAACGCCGACAGCAGGCCGCCCAGCACGTGGTAGCGGCCGCGGAAGGCGCTGGCCCGTTCCATTGCCCACAGCGCGCCCACCTCCTCCACCACGCAGATCAGCGAGGCGTCGCGGCTGCGGTCGGCGCAGATCGCGCAGGGGTCCTGGGTGTCCAGCGAGCCGCACGCCGAACAGGTCTTCACCCGCGCCGCGGCTTCCGCCAGCGCATCGGCCAGCGGGCGGAGCAGCTGGTCGCGGCGCTTCAGGAGCGCCAGCGCCGCGCGCCTGGCCGAGCGGGGCCCCAGCCCCGGCAGCTTGGCCAGCAGGCTGATCAACCGCTCGATCTCGGGTCCCGCTGAAGCCGCCAACCGCTAAGCCTAGAACAGCTTCGGCATGCCGGGCATGCCGGCGAACGGGCCGGCCGCCTGGGTCATCAGATCGGCCTGGGCGGCATCGAGCTGGCGCTTGGCGTCGGCGTGGGCGGCGACCACCAGGTCTGCCACCACCTCGGCCTCGCCCGGCGCCATCAGGCTCTCGTCGATGTCCAGCCTGGCCAGCTCGCCCGAGCCGCGCAGCACCAGCCGCACCATGCCGCCGCCCGACGTGCCTTCGATCTCCAGCTCGGCGAGCTTGGCCTGCGCCTCGGCCAGCTTCTGCTGCATGGCCTGCGCCTGCTTCATCAGGGCGCCCAAGTCCTTCATCTCGAAAATCCCACAACCAAGATCGTCATGGCCGGGCTTGTCCCGGCCACCCAGAAGCGCTGGCGCTCAGTGATAGTCCGTGGCTGACCCGCGGCGCACTTCCGGACCCATCGGTGTCTCTGGGTAGCCGGGACAAGCCCGGCCATGACGGAGTGAAGGGAGGAGAACCCTTAGTCCTCATCACCGTCCTCATCCGAATCTTCGACGGTCGGGCCGTCCGACTCCGGACCGGCGATGTTGCGCACGCCGACGATCTCGGCGCCGGGGAAGGCCTCCATCACCCCGCGCACGAAGGGGTCCTGCTCGATCTCGGCGCGGTCCTCGCGCTCGCGGCGCTTCTGGCGCTCCCAGGCGCTCTCCGCCCCGCCGCCGCCCTGGGCGGCGATCAGCCAGCGCTCGCCGGTCCATTCCTTCAGCCGGCCGACCAGCCGTTGCGCGAGGTTGGCCGGCGCGCCCGGCGCGGCCTCGTACTCGATGGCCCCGGGGCGGAAGCTGATCGGGCGGACGAAGCGCTCCACGTCGAGCTTCAGCGAGATGTCGCGCCGCGCATCGATCAGCGCCAGCATGTCCTCGAAGGTCTGCAGGCTGACCGCCGGATCCTTGGCCGGCTGCACCTGCATCTGCGGCGCGGGCGAGCGCGCCACCGCCGTGGCCCCGCCGCCGGACGACTGCGCCGGCGAGCCGCCGCCGCCGCCACT
>JAQGIV010000114.1 GCA_028290945.1 Phenylobacterium sp.
CGATCGGCTCGCCCAGCGGATTGACCACCCGGCCCAGCAGGCCCTTGCCCACCGGCACGTCGACGATCTCCGACAGGCGGCGGACCTCGTCGCCTTCGCTGATCGCCTGGTCCTGGCCGAAGATCACGATGCCGACGTTGTCGCGCTCCAGGTTGAGCGCCATGCCCTTCACCCCGGCCTTGGGGAACTCCACCATCTCGCCGGCCTGGACGTTGTCGAGGCCGAAGACGCGGGCGATGCCGTCGCCGACCGACAGCACCTGGCCGACGTCGGAGACGTCCGCCTCCTCGCCGAAGTTGGCGATCTGGGACTTCAGGATGGCCGAAATCTCGGCGGCGCGGATATCCATGGGCTTACGCTCTCTTGAGGGCGAATTTCAGAGAATCGAGCTTCGAACGCAGCGAAGCGTCGAACAGTCGGGAACCGACCTTCACGCGGATGCCGCCGAGCAGGGCGGGGTCCACGCGGGTGGTGATCTCGGGGTCCTTGCCCAGCGCCTGGCGCAGCGCGGCGGCGACGCCCTTGGCCTGGGCGGCGCTGAGCGGCAGGGCGGTGGTGACCTCGGCGGAGACTGCGCCGCGCGCCTTGGCGGCCAGCGCCTCGAAGCTGGCGATCACCGCCGGCAGGGCGAGCGCGCGGCCGTTGGCGGCCAGCAGGCCGAGGAACTTGCGGGTGGTCGGATGGAACCGGGCCGCCGCGGCGATGGCCAGCAGGCCCTTGCCCTTGTCCGCGGCGCTGAACGCCGGCGAGCCGATCAGCAGCCGCAGGTCGCGGCTCTCGCCGAGCGCGGCCTTCAGCGACTTCAGGTCGGCCTCGACAGCCGCCAGCGCCTTCTCGTCAGTCGCCAGATCGAACAGGGCCTGCGCGTATCGGCCGCCTAGGTTCGACGCGTTGGATTCGTCCGCCACTTAAACTCTTCCGCCCGGTCGGTATGGACAAGCCGCTGCGGCGGTCGCCACTGCAGCTTAAAGGCTTGAAAGCGCTTGGAAAAAGCACTTCGGTTCGAAGGTCCGAAACGACCCCCGGCCCAAAGCCGCGCGCCTGATAGCACGCGCCCCCCCGCGCCGCAACACAGGGGGGCCCGGGCGCCCCGGCGGAATGCTCACATGGGCCGTGACGCGCGGGCCGACGGGCCGCTCGCGAGGACGTGATCCGGCCAAGCTCGCCTTTGCCAGCTCGGCCTTAGGAACCCGCCGGCCTGGACGCCGGTTGGAGTGGCGGAGAGACGCGCCTCCCCTCTTGGGACCCGGGGCGCGGTCGAGCAGCAGTACGCTTCCGGGGGGGTCACCCAATGAGTTTGTCCACGCCGACCACCGACGGCGGGCGCGTCGAGAGCTTCGTCGCCGTCGCGTCGGGCGCCAATGTCCTGCACGCCCAGAAATACGACGCCGCCGGCCAGAAGGTCGGCCCCGAGCTGGTGCTGGGCAGCGGCGTGCTCGGCCCCTATGACGTGACCGGCGTGGCCGGCGGCGGCTACGTGCTCGTCTACCAGAGCGGCGGCCACGGCAACTGGGGCGAGATCCGCGTGCAGGACGCCGCGGGCGCCACGGTCGCGAGCGCGAGCACCGCGGCCGGCCAGGACTTCCACCTGATCGCCGGCCAAGGCGGCGGCTTCCTGGTCGCCTACCACGGGACCCCGCTCGACCACGGGCTCGACGGTAATCAGCCGCTGTTGCAGCTGTACGACGCGAGCGGGCATTCCCTGACGCCCGGCCACATCGAGCTGGCCGGCCAGATCGCCTCGATCGAGGCCCAGGCGGGCGGCGTCATGGCGGTGAACTGGAACGACGGCGGCGTAGTCCGCACCCTGACCCTCGATCCGCACACCGCCGCCGGCCTGACCACCCCGGCCATGCCCGGCGTCACCGTCCTCGACGACGTAGGCGCGGCCACCGGGGCGGTGGCCAACGGCGCCGCCACCGACGACACGACACCCACCTTCCGCATCGCCGTCAGCCAGGTGGGCGAGGTGTTCGTCGAGCTGGACAAGGATGCCGGCGGGGCCGCGACCTACCACAACCAGGGCGGCGGCATCGCCGTCACCGCGGCCGACGTGGCGCGCGGCTACATCGACATCACCCTGCCGACCAGCGGCGACGGCCACTACCTGGCCTGGGCGCGGGTGACCGACGCCGCCGGCTCGGCCAGCTATCCGGTGGCCGTGAACTTCACGGTGCAGGCGCCGGCCGCCCCGCCGCCGCCGGCCACCGGCAGCGGCGGCCAGGTGATGGATTCGCACGACGCCAACGCCACCCTGATCGGCGGGGCCGGCGACGACACCGTCGTGGCGCTCAGCGGCTCCAACTACCTGCGCGGCGGCGACGGCAACGACTCCGTGGTCGGCGGCTCGGGGTTCGACGACATCAACGGCAACAAGGGCGACGACACCCTCGACGGCGGCTCGGGCGGCGGCGACTGGCTGGTGGGCGGCCAGGGCAACGACCTGATCACCGCCCACACCGGCGGCAATATCCTCTATGGCAACCTGGGCGACGACACCCTAGTGGGCGGAACCGGCGGCGACATCCTGCGCGGTGGCCAGGGGGACGATTCCATCGTCGCCGGCGCCGGGGCGGAGTGGATCAGCGGCGACCGCGGGAACGACACCATTCAGGCGGGGTCCGGCCCGGACACCTTCCACACCTCGGCGGGGGCGGGCATCGACCGGGTGCTCGGCTTCGACGCGGCCAAGGGCGACCATGTGATGATCGACGCGGGCGCGAGCTATACGATCGGCCAGGTGGGCGCCGACACGGTCATCGATCTCGGCAATGGCGACGAGATGATCCTGGTGGGGGTGCGCAGCTCGGCCCTGCCCACCGGCTGGATTCTCTAGCAAAAAAGAGGGCGCCGGTTGGACCGGCGCCCTTTTTCAAGTTGCAGCGCTCGACAACATTGAGCCGCTGGGGAGACTAGGGAATCCTAGCGCTTGGCGAGCGCGGTGTTGCTGGCGACCGCGGCGATGTTGCACTGGGCGAGGCGGGCCTCGTCGAGCGCCTTGCGGCCGGTGAAGGTGGAAACCGCGCCGACCTTGGCCGCGACGGTCTTGCAGGTGTCGGCGCCGAAGGTCGACGACGTGGTGGCGTTGGCCACGCAGGTGTCGCCGTCGCAGTTGAAGACGGCGCCGCCGGCGATGAACTTCACCGGTTGGGCGACGGGCGCCTGCAGCTTCACGGTCACCGGTTCGGCGGCCAGGGCGGCGGTGGCGGACAGGGAGACAAAGGCCGCACAGGCGGCCGCAAGGGTATGGAGCTTCATAAGGAGCCCTCCAGCGGGTTCGGGGAGATGGACGTTGCTCAAGACGGGCAGCGGCGCAGTCCGCCGCGTGGATCGCCGCCGGTATCCCCACCGAACGACGCACCGCGAACTGAGCATTGCTAAGATAACAGTGTTAAGATCGGCTGCAACCAGAAATTTTGCAGTGCAGCTATTCGCCCGCGAACATGCCGCAAAATCGGGCGCCGGAGCCCGTTCATGCCGCGTCAATCTTGTCGCGCGCATCGGTGCGGTGAGGTAAGCATCCCCTCGGTCGGGGCGGCTCAAGAGACGACAGGACGACGATGGCTGACGCGCAGTCGCCGGGACCCGGCGGTGGCGGCCCCCAAAACCGCGGTCCTGGAAATCGCGGTCCGGGCGGGCCCGGTCCCCAGGGCGGCGGGCCCCCTGG
Organism: Phenylobacterium sp.; assembly: GCA_028290945.1. GTDB lineage: Bacteria > Pseudomonadota > Alphaproteobacteria > Caulobacterales > Caulobacteraceae > Phenylobacterium. The sequence continues at coordinate 3,668 of JAQGIV010000114.1, forward strand.
CGGCGGGCCCCAGGCCCCGCGCCGCAAACGGTCCCCCCTGCAGGCGCTGATCTACTGGACGCTGGTGCTCGGCGTCTGGAGCCTGATCTTCCTGGTGGCCTTCTTCGCGGTGTTCGCGGTCGACCTGCCCGACACCTCCAAGCTCTATGAGGTCAAGCGCCAGCCGTCGGTGTCCTACCTCGACCGCTCCGGCGGCCTGGTCTCGGTGCGCGGCAGCCAGTACGCCCCGCCGGTCGACCTGGACAAGCTGCCGCCCTATGTGCCGAAGGCCTTCATCGCCATCGAGGACCGCTGGTTCTACTACCACTTCGGCTTCAACCCCTGGGGCATCGCCCGCAGCGTCGCCTATAACGCGGTGCACCATGGCGGCCCCCTGCGCGGCGGCTCGACTATCACCCAGCAGCTGGCCAGGAACCTGTTCCTGACGCCCAGCCAGACCTACCGGCGCAAGATCCAGGAGCTGATCCTGGCGGTCTGGCTGGAGGCCAAGTTCTCCAAGAAGCAGATCCTCGAGCTCTATCTGAACCGGGTCTATTTCGGGGCCGGCGCCTATGGCATCGAGGCGGCCTCGCAGCGCTATTTCGGCAAGCCCGCCTCGCAGCTGACCTTGGGCGAGGCCTCGCTGCTGGCCGGCATGATGAAGGGCCCCTCGCGCTATTCGCCGGTGGCCGCCACCGACCGCGCGGCCCGCCGCGCCACCATCGTGCTCGACGAGATGGTGCGCATCCACGCCATCACCCCGCAGCAGCGCGACGACGCCTTCCTGCAGAAGGTGCGCGTCAACCCGGTGCTGGCCAACCAGCGGGCGCAGTACTTCACCGACTGGCTGGACGACCAGGTCCGCCAGCTGGTGGGCGAACCCACCGAGGACCTGGTGGTGGAGACCACGCTGGACCTGCCGCTGCAGGCCTCGGCCGAGCAGTCGCTGCAGAAGGGCGTCGCCGACGCGGCCAGCCAGGGCGTCCAGCAGGGCGCGCTGATCTCGCTCGACGGCGAGGGCCGGGTGCGCGCCTACGTCGGCGGCACCAACTACCTGCAGACCCAGTTCGACCGGGTCACCCAGGCCCGGCGCCAGGCGGGCTCGGCCTTCAAGCCCTTCGTCTACCTCACCGCCATGGAGGCCGGCCGCACGCCGGACACCCCGGTGGTCGACGAGCCGATCACCATCGGCAACTGGACGCCGCGCAACTACACCGGCAAGTACCTGGGGCCGATCACCCTCGAGATCGCGCTGAAGGAATCCATCAACACCGTGGCCGCGCGGCTGGCCAACGAGGTCGGCACCGCCAACGTGGCGCAGACGGCGCGAAGGCTCGGCATCACCTCGCCGATCCAGCTCGACCCCTCCATGGCGCTGGGGGCCGTCGAGGTCAGCCCGCTGGAGATGGCCCAGGCCTACGACCCGTTCTCCAACGGCGGCTTCTACGCCAAGGCCTACGCCATCGAGCGCATCCGCACGGCCTCGGGCCGGCTGCTCTACGACCACGGCGTCGGCGGCGCCGACCGCCGTCCGGTGATCGGCCAGCCGGCGCTGAGCTACATGGTGCGGATGATGCGCCAGGTGATCGCGTCGGGCACCGGCACGCGGGCCGCCGTGCCCGGCTACGACCTGGCCGGCAAGACCGGCACCACCAGCGACTACCGCGACGCCTGGTTCATCGGCTACACCGGCGGCTTCGTCACCGCCGTCTGGGTCGGCCGCGACGACAACACGCCCATGAAGAAGGTCACCGGCGGCGCCGCCCCGGCCGGCATCTGGCACGACTACATGACCGCCGCCCTGCCGCGCCTGAAGGTCGAGCCGATCCCCGGCGGCCAGCCGCCGCCGCCCGCGCCCACCGACCTCCTGGGTGACATCGTCAACGGCGTCCAGCAGCTGATCCGCCCGCCGGATCAGGCCCCGCCGCCGCAGACCGATCCCAACACCCCGCCGTACTGATCGAACCTCCACCATCGGAAGATGGGGGAGGGGGACCGCGAAGCGGTGGAGGGGGCGTTGGGGCCATGCGCCGGATGCGGTGCGCCGGCAGCGCCCCCTCCACCACGTTGTGGTCCCCCTCCCCCGCTGACGCGGTGGAGGAACTACGACCCGAACGCGTGCAGCCGGGCGCCCTCGGCGCGAAGCCAGGCGCGGTGCGGGCGCTCGTCGCCCACCAGGGCCTTCACGTGGGCCCAGAAGCGCGGGCCGTGGTTCAGCTCCTTCAGGTGGGCGCACTCGTGGGCGGCCACGTAGTCGGCGACCGCGAAGGGGGCCAGCGCCAGGCGCCAGGAATAGCGGATCGAGCCCGGCGCATCGCCGCGGCGGCCCGCCCGGCAGGAGCCCCAGCGGGCCTTGGCGTCCATGATCGCCACCTTCGGCATGGGCGCGCCGAGCCGGGCGGCGTAGAGCGCCGTGCGCTCGCCCATCACGGTCAGCGCCCGCTTCTTGATCATCAGGATCACCGCCCGGGCATAGCCTTCGCCCTCGCCGGCCGCGGAGATGCGGTGCGGCCCGGCCCCATCGGCCTCATGCCAGCGGGCGCGGCCGGTCGCGGCCTCCAGCACGACGGGCTGGCCGAACACCTCCAGCACCATGCCGGGGCTGAGCGGCGAGGACGGCGGCAGCTCGGCCAGCCGTTCGGCGATCCAGTGGGCGCGCTCGCGGGCGAAGGCCGCGGCCTCGCCCAACCGGCGGGCGGAGGGGGCGGTGGCGACGATCTGGCGGCGCGTCCGGTCGAGGCGCAGCGACACCCGCCGGGCCCGGCGGTTGATCTTCAGGGTGACGACGGCGCCGCCGACTTCCAGGCGGTCACCGTCCACCAGCGCGCGGCCGAACGGAGACATCGCCCCTAATGTAGGGTCACGGCTGAGTCGTGTCGAAGCCCGCGCGCCTAGGCGCGACGAACGCGCGCGGCCGAGTACTCGTCGGTGCGGCGGATGAACTCCCGCACGCGGGGATAGATCTCACCCTCGAAGCGGGCGCCGTTGAACACCCCGTAGTGGCCCACGTGCGGCTGCACATAGTCCTCCTTCAGCTCCGGCGGCAGGCTGAGGCACAGGCGGTGCGCCGCCCGCGTCTGGCCGATGCCGGAGATGTCGTCGTTCTCGCCCTCGACGGTCAAGAGGCCGATGTCGGTGATCCGCTCGGGGCGCACCTTGCGGCCGCGATGCACCAGCTCGCCCTTGGGCAGCAGGTAGCGCTGGAACACCACGTCGACGGTCTGCAGGTAGAACTCCTCCGTCAGGTCCAGCACCGAGAGGTACTCGTCGTAGAACTCCAGGTGCTTGTCGGCGCTGTCGCCGTCGCCCTCCATCATGTGCAGCAGGTACTGGCGGTGCGCCTCCTGGTGGCGGTCGAGGTTCATCGACATGAAGGCCGCGAGCTGCACGAAGCCCGGATAGACCCGCCGCGCCACGCCCGGATGCGGCGGCGGCACGGGGTAGATCATGTTGGACTCGAACCAGGCGAAGGGCCGCTCCTCGGCCAGCTTGTTGGTGACGGTGGGCGACAGCCGCGCGTCGATCGGCGAGCCCATGATGGTCATGGAGGCCGGGCGGCTGCGGTCCTTGTCCTCGCTCATCAGGCTGGCGGCGGCGAGCACGGCCGGGCCCGGCTGGCAGACCGCCACCACGTGCGGCCGCTTGCCCAGCTCGCTCAGCATGTCGCGGACGTGGTCGATGTAGTCGTGGAAGTCGAAGGCGCCCTCGGTCAGCGGCACCTCGCGGGCGTTCACCCAGTCGGTGACATAGACGTCGTGGTCCTGCAGGAAGGTCCTGACCGTGCCGCGCAGCAGGGTGGCGTAGTGGCCCGACAGCGGCGCCACGATCAGCAGCTTGGGCTCGGCCGCAATGCGCCCGGCGGCGGCCATATCCTTGGCGTCGCGCTCGAAGTGCATCAGCTTCACCCAGGGCGTCGACCAGACCGCCTTGGGCGTCACCGCCACCGGCCGGCCCTCGATCTCCACGTGGTCGATGCCCCAGGCGGGCTTGCCGTAGCGCCGCGTCAGGTTGGCGAACAGGTCGGCGCCCGCATAGAGGCTGCGGGCCAATTCGGTCTCACGGGCCGGATTGAGCGGCGAGGACCAGAAGTCGCGGGCGGCCAGCGCCGCCATCCGCCAGGGCTGCGCCGCGTAGAACCCGGCTTCGTACATCGAGTAGAGCATGTCGGCTCCATATTGTGCGCTGCAGCATTAACATGCGAGTCGTTAATCGGCTGCACAAGGTGAAGCTCGTTCACTTAGCGGCCCAGGCTGGGTCAGCAGCTGGCGGCGCGCGAGCCCTGCGCCATCGCCGCCTGCACGTGGGCGGCGATCTCCTGCGGGGTGGCGTTGTAGGGGATGACGCAGGCGAAGCGTCCCTTGGGGTTCATCAGATAGGTGAAGGTCGAGTGGTTGACCGCGTAGTCGGCGCCGGTCCCGGCCTTCTGGACGAACACCTTGTAGGCGCGCGCCGCCTCGGCGGTCTGGGCCTCGGCGCCGGTCAGGCCATAGGCGTGGCGCGGGAAGGCCTCGTTGGAGAGGTACTTGGCCAGCTGCGGGGCCGTGTCGCGGGCCGGATCCACCGAGATGAACACCGTCTGGAAGGTCACCGCCTTGGGCCCCAGCAGCTTCTCGGCCTGGCCCAGGGCGAACAGGGTCGTCGGGCAGGCGTCGGGGCAGTTGGTGTAGCCGAAGAACACCGCGCTCCAGCGACCCTTCAGCAGGTCCTGGTCGGCGGGGCGGCCGGCCTGGTCGGTCAGGTGGAACGGACCGCCCACGGCGGCGGTTTGCTCTGGGGGGCCGAGCACGCCCTTGTTGACGGCCAGGCCCGTGATCGCCGCGAAGGCAAGCGCCAGGACGGCGAGGATGACCAGGAATCCCCGGCTCATGATCCGATCGGTCCCTTCTCTTGCATTTGGGCCCCGCGCATTTGGGCTCGTCAGCGCCGGCCCGGCGCGCGATCCTGACTAGCCATGGCCGGCCTCGATAGAACTGACAGCGCCCCCACGCAAGGCGAGGCCCTCCCCGCCAACGGCGAGTGGGGCGGCGGCTCGGCGCACCGCGGGCGCCTGCGGGTCCGCACCCTGGTCACCCAGCGCTGGCTGGTGCTGGCCGGCGAGGCCCTGCTGCTCCTGGCCGCCGCCCTGCTGCTGAACTTCAAGGCCCCCTACGCCCTGTGCTTCGGGGTGATCGGGGCCGGCGCCTGGATCAACCTCTTGACCGGCGTCGCCTCGCCCGGCCAGCGGACGCTGGGCGACCTGGAGGCCGGCGGCCAGCTGGCCGTCGACCTCGTGCAGATCTCCGCCCTGCTGTTCCTCACCGGCGGGGCCGGCAACCCGTTCATGGTGCTGCTGATCGCCCCGGTGACCCTGGGGGCGGCCACCCTGCCGCTGCGCCACACCCTGGCGCTGGCCGCACTGGCCGGGCTCGCCGCCCTGTCGCTGGCCTTCTTCGCCCTGCCGCTGCCGCGCGCCGACGGCGTCGAGATCGCGGTCACGCCGGACTACCGGGTGGCGGCCGCCATCGCCACCATCGCCGGCCTGGCCCTGATCGCCGGCTACGTCCGCCAGGCGGCGGTGGAGGCCGCGCGCATGGCGCTGGCGCTGGACGTCGCCCAGACGGTGCTGTCGCGCGAACAGCGGCTCTCGGCCCTGGGGGCGCTGGCCGCCGCCGCCGCCCACGAGCTAGGCACCCCCCTGGCCACCATCGCCATCGTCGCCAAGGAACTCGGCCGCGAGGCGCCGACGCCGGCCGTCAAGGAGGACGCCGAGCTGCTCACCGCCCAGGCCGAACGCTGCCGCGACATCCTGCGCCGGCTCACCGAGACCCCCGACAAGGCCTCCGACGAGGTGCATGAGCGGCTGTCGCTGCGCCAGCTGGTGCAGGAGGTGATCGAGCCGCACGGCGGGGTGAAGGACGTCCGCGTCGAGGCCATCGTCACCGGCGCGCCGGGGACGCCGGCCCCCGACATCCGCCGCATGCCGGAGATCACCCACGCCTTCTCCTCCTTCGTGGAGAACGCCGTCGACTTCGCCGCCGCCGAGGTGCTGGTCACCGCCCGCTTCGACGCCGAGACCATCTCCATGGAGGTGCGCGACGACGGCCCGGGCTTCGCCCCGGAGATCCTCGCCAAGCTCGGCGAGCCCTATGTCACCACCCGCCCGGGCGCCGAGGGCTCACGGACCGGGCACATCGGCATGGGCCTGGGCTTCTTCATTTCGAAGACCTTGCTGGAACGAACCGGGGCTGTTGTAGCGTTTCAGAATGGACGGCCGCGTGGCGCGGTCGTCTCAGCCCGGTGGCCCAGATCGCGAATCGAAGTGGGCGAAGGCTGACGGCGGGGCTTGCCGAACGTGCAGAACATGCGACAAACTGCCGCACTTACGCGTTTAGCACCCTAGACAACCTCCGGGTGACTGCATGACCGACCTTTCCTCCGACGTCGCCGCCCTCGGCGACAAGACCCTTCTCCTGCTCGACGACGACGCGCCCTTGCGCACCCGGCTGGGCCGCGCGCTCGAGCAGCGCGGCTTCGAGCCGACGCTGGTGGCCAGCGTCTCCGAAGCCCTCTCCGCCGTCCGCTCCCACGCGCCGGCCTATGCGGTGCTCGACATGCGGCTGGAGGACGGCTCGGGGCTGAAGGTGGTGGAGGCGGTGCGCGACGCCCGGCCCGACGCCAAGATCATCATGCTCACCGGCTACGGCAATATCGCCACGGCGGTGCAGGCGGTGAAGGCCGGCGCCGTGGACTACCTCTCCAAGCCGGCCGACGCCGACGACGTGGTCCGCGCCCTCTTGGCCAAGATCGGCGACAGCCCGGCCCCGCCAGAGAACCCGATGAGCGCCGACCGGGTCCGCTGGGAGCACATCCAGCGGGTCTATGAGCTGTGCAACCACAACGTCTCGGAGACCGCGCGCCGGCTCAACATGCACCGCCGCACCCTGCAGCGCATCCTGGCCAAGCGGGCGCCGCGCTAGGTCGGATGGCGGACTGGGGGGACATCCGCGCCGTGGCGAGCGGCCTGCCCGGCGTCCGGGAGGTCGACTGGAAGGGCGATCGGCTGTTCGCGGTGGGCGCCAAGGGCTTCGTCCAGACCACCCGCGGCCGGGTGATCATGAAGCTCGACAAGCATCACCAGGAGCTGCTGTTCGAGGCCCGTCCGGAGGTGTTCTCGCCGTTCATGGCCGGCGCCCTGCGCTGGAGCTGGGTGGAGATCGCGGCGCTCGACGCGCAGGAGCTGGGCGAGCTGGTCCGCGAGGCCTGGACCATGGTGGTGCCGAAGAAGGTCAGCCGGGCCTACGCGGAGAGCTAGAGCTCCACCGCCGCCACGCCCCCGGCCCGCAGCGCCGCCAGGCGCCCGAACGCGATGGTCAGGGCCTTGCGCCGCGCCCCGGCCAGCGGCGCGACCGGCGCCTCGCGCAGCACCGCCCCGCCGAAGCCGTCGGCGACGATCAGGCCGGGCTCGTCCGGCAGCGCCTCGCGCGGGAACTCCGGGGCCACGGCGAAGGCGAAGGCGTCGCAATAGGGGCCGTACTCCTGCCACTTCTGGTCGGTGCGGAAGTCCTCGATCCCCGACTTCACCTCGACGATGAACAGCTCGCCCTTGGGGCCCAGCGCCATCAGGTCGGCCCGCCGGCCGTTGGGCAGGGTCACCTCGCTCAGCGGCGCATAGCCCAGCGCGATGAGCAGCCGCGCCGCCCCGCGGGTGACGGCGGCGGTGGTCTCGGGGCGGGAGACGGAGACGAGGGTGACGGACACGTCCATGGCCGAAACTCTGTTCCGGCTACGTTCCGGATGCAAGCCCTAGCGCGCGTCGGGTCGGGAGGGCGGAGCCCGGTCCCCGCGAAGGCGGGGAGCGGGCGCCACTAAGAAATCGCGCCTAGCTGTGCGGCGGCAGGGGGAATTCCAGGCGGCCGAGGTCGAAGCCCAGCGACTTGATGCGCGCCAGGGCCTCGGCCCGCACCGTCGTCGGCAGGGTCGGCTTCTGCGACATCAGCCACAGATAGTGGCCGTCGTCGGTGGCGAGGATCAGCCAGCCCTCGGTGGGCCGGGCGTCGAGCACCCGGTACTCCTTCGACACCAGGCCGCCGAAGAAGCTCATCTTGAACAGCGAGTTGTTGACCGGATCGAGGCTGCGGGCCCTGGCCTTCCACTCGGAGACCGGGCCGTCGACCTTGCCCTTGTGGCAGGCCTGGACGACGGCGAAGCCCTCGCCGTTGCGGGTCCAGTCCGAGGTGCCGGCCTGGCAGCCCTTCTGCAGCTGGTTGGGGATGCGGGCGACCTCGTACCAGCGGCCCATCATCTGGGTCAGTTCGATGCGCGGGGCGGGACCGCTGGCCAGGGCGGCCACCGCCGGCGGCGCGGCCTGGGCCGAGGCGGCGAGGGCGCAGACGGCGGCGAATGCGGCGGCGGTGAGGGTGCGCTTGAGCATGGGGCTCCAGATACTGGCCGGGCGAGGTTCTGGAAACCACCCGACTTGTCGCGCCGGGCGGGTCATATGGCCGCAATATAGGGTCGCCGCCTTAACCCTGCATGACGGGCGGCCTCAGGAACGGCCCAGGCCGGGCCGCGGCGAACGTGAAAACGCCCGCCGGTTCGCACCGGCGGGCGCCTTCGTCGGCCGAAGACTGGAGAGCTATTCGGCCGCGATCAGGACCTTCGCCAGCGCGCGGTCCTTGAAGTTGATCTCCTGCAGGTAGGCGATGCCCTGCTCGGCGATGTCGTCGCCGACCATCTTGTCGCCCTCGCCCTTCAGCTCGTCGATGTCGACGTAGACGGCGTAGAACGCCTTGGTCCGCTCGGTGATGATGCCGGCGTTGACCAGGGTCTTCACCAGCACGCGGAAGATGTTGGTGGCTTCCTTCATCTCCTCGCGGCGGGTCTCGTCGGAGACCAGCTTGCCCATCTCCTCGATGACCCGGTTGGGATCGAGGCCGAACTCCTCGTAGAGCCCGACGTTCTGGGTCGGCGCCACCAGGTTGAACAGCAGCGTCTGGAAGCAGTGCGCCGCCCACAGCTCGATGATCTCGTGCTCGGCGGGCGTCAGGTGCGGGATGGTGCGGTCGGCCCAGATCTTCCCGAACGTGTGGTGGAAGGCCTCGTCGGTCATCACCAGCTGGGTCAGCTTGCGGGCCAGCGGGTCGTTGGTCTCGTTGAAGATCGTGGCGAAGGCGCCCATGGCCAGGCCCTCCACCAGCATCTGCATGCCGATGATCTTCTTGTAGACCTCCGGCGCGTGGATGATCTCCACCAGCAGGTCCTTCAGCACCGGGCCGCATTCCACCGGCCGGCCCCAGCGCGCCTTGATGTACTTGGCGAAGGCCGTCACGTGGCGGGCTTCCTCGCGGGTCTGGTTGGCGGCGTATTCCTGGGCGCCCTGGTCCTTGAGCACGTGGCACAGGCTGGCCGACAGGTTCAGCGCGCCCTGCTCGCCGTGCAGGATCGAGGAGAAGGTCCGAAGCGTCGAGGCGTTGGCGAAGGCGATGCGGCGGGCTTCGGTGCCCAGCACCTCGTTCACGTAGTCGAGCTTCAGCGGCCCGATCATCTTCTCCGGCAGGATCATGGTCGTGGCCATGTCGAAGGGCTCGGAGAAGTCGATGTACTTGGGATCGAGCGGATCCCAGAAATGGTCGTGGGTGGCCGAGATGATCTTGTCGAACGCCGTCGAGCGGGCGTTGTAGCGGTCCAGCTCCAGCATCGACTCGAAGTCGTCCGGCGCCACCGCGTCGTAGAGGATGTCCTTGGTGATGTTGCCGTCGGCGGCCATGCGTGTCCTCGTATCCTAACCGCGGCCGGTCGCGCCCCTCGCCAGCCTGTTGGCATGAAGCTTGGCGTGTGAACGGCGTTCAGTCAACGAAAATGACGGCGGCGTCACCTTTCAGAAACCGTCTTTTCCACCCGGCCACGCGTTGCGCCCGTGACCACCAGCCGGGACAGCGCCATGGCGAAACCCCACAAGGCGGGCGCAGCCCGCGAGATCGGCCGTATGGAGGCCTTCTCCGACGGGGTGTTCGCCATCGCCATCACCCTGCCGATCGTCGCGGTGCAGGCGCCGACCATCGCGCCGGGCGGCACGCTGATGGGCGCCATCGCGCAGCAGTGGCCGACCTACCTGGCCTATGGCCTCAGCTTCCTGGTGATCGGCATCTACTGGGTGCACCACCACTTCACCGGCAAGATCTACGCCCGCGCCGACCACGGCTTCGTGCTGGCCAACCTGCTGTTCCTGGCGACCGTCGGCTTCGTGCCCTTCCCGACCCGGCTGTTCGCCGAGCACCTGGCGGAGCCCGCGAACCGCGGCACGGCGGCGGTGGTCTATACGGCCGCCCTGGCGCTGCCGACCTGGGCCTGGGCGCTGAAGTGGGTCTATGCGCGGCGCACCCACGCCATGGACCCGCGGCTGGACGACGCCTACCTCGACGGCCTGACGCGGATCTACCTGCTCACCGCGGCGCTGATGGCGGCGGCGGTGGCCCTGAGCCTGCTGGACTGGCGGCTGGGCCTGGGGTTCGCGGCCCTGCTGACGCTCTACCACCTGCGGGCGCCGCCCTGGCCGGTCTATGAGATCGAGGAGGCCCGGCCGCACCCGGACGCCGAGCAGACCTAGACCCTCGCCTCGATGGCGTCGATCTGCGCGTCCGACAGGCCGAAGTGGTGGCCGATCTCGTGCACCAGCACGTGGCTGATCAGCTCCTCCAGTGTGATCTCGCCGTTGTCGGCCCATTCGTCGAGGATCGGGCGGCGGTAGAGGAACACCATCGACGGCTGTGGCTGCGGGTCGAACACCGAGCGGTGGGTGAGGTCGACGCCCTGGTAGAGGCCGGTCAGCTCGAAGGCGTCCTCGATGCCCAGCTCGGCCAGCACCTCGGGGCTCGGGAAGTCGTCCACTCGAAAGACCAGATCCCCGGTCAGCTTGCGGAAGCCGTCGGGCAGGGCCTCGAACGCCGCCTGCGCCAGGGCCGCCAGGTCGTCCAGCGAGGGCGCGCGGCCGAACCGCTCACTCATCGGGCACGACGATGTGCGGGGCTTCCGGCAGCCGGGTCTCGAACAGGCCGATGTCCAGCGGCTGCTGCGGCTTGACCGGTTGCAGCGGCTGGCTGGCGATGGCGCGCAGGGTCTCCGGCGTCACCTCGGCGGCGGTCTTGCGGGCCACCCGGGCCTGGGGCGCGCCGGCCCCGGCGGCGCTGGCCGGGCGCCAATAGGAGATCAGCAGCCGCCAGGCGGTGGGCGGCCGCTCGGGCGGCGGGGCGGGCCAGCGGCGGCCGTCCTCGTAGATGGGCGCCACCGGGGCCATCGGCTGCGGCCGGCCGGGCTGGCTGACGATCCGCTCGACCAGCTGGCAGTAGCGGTCCTCGGGCTGGATCGCCTCCACCCGCTCCCGATAGGCCTCCAGCGCCGCCTCGCGGCTGGGGAAGGCCGGGCCCACCGGCTCGGTGGCGAAGCTCACCGCCTCGCCGGCCAGCTTGGCCGCCTCCCGCGCGCGCGCCGCGCGGCCCAGCGCCCGGCTCAGCGCCTGCTCCGGATTGGCGGCGACGGGATAGAGGATGGCGTTCACGGGCCGCATCATGAGCCCAAGAGCGACAGCCAGCAAAAGTGTCCTGCACTTTTGCGTCCGGCTGCGCGTCAAAAATGGGCTACCGCGAAAATGCGCCACGGATGCGGCGGCGCCCCACTGGGCTTAAGCTCCGCAGGAGTGATTCGCCGGAGTCGGGCCGAAGCAGGGATGGGCGCGAACGAACTGATCCTGGCGGCGGCGGCCGGCGCGGTTTCCCTGGCCATCTGCGCGGTGCTGTGGGCGCTCGCCCAGCGCCAGTCGGCGGCCCGCCAGGTGAAGGGGCTGCAGGCCCGCCTCGCCGGCATCGAGCACCGCGCCGACGCCGCCACCGCCTCGGCCGAGGCCTTCGATTCCGCCCTGCTCGCCGTCGAGGACGGCCAAGCCATGCTGGCGTCGGGCGAGGAGTCGCTGGCCATCTGCGCCGGCGTGCTGGGGATTGAGGCCGTCGAGCCGCAGGCCCTGGTCAACGCCCTGATGCGCGCCGATCCCGACCATGCGCGGCGCCTGCGGGCGCTCTTTGAGCGCGGGGAATCCTGTGCGTTCGAGGTCCGCGGCGAGACCGGCGTGGTCTCGGTGGAGGGCCGGGCGGCCGGCGCGCTGGCCTGGCTGCGGCTGTCGGCCGCCGTGGGCGAGGATGCGGCCCTGCCCACCGCGCCGCGCTTCGCGGCCTTCCTCGACGCCCACGCCTGCCCGGCCTGGATCGCCGCGGCCGATGGGTCTCCGGTGTGGGTCAACCGCGCCTGGCTGAAGGCGGTCGACGCCGCCGACCTGGACGACGCCGCCCTGCGCGGCCTGGCCTTCGACCGCGGCGCCGATGCGCTGGCCAGCGAGGCCGCCAACCTCGGCCAGCAGCGCCAGGCGCACCGCTGGTCCACCATCGGCGGCCGTCGCCGCGCCTTCCGCGTCACCGCCCAGCCGCTGGAGGGCGGCGGGGTCGGCGTCTGGACCGACGACGTCACCGACCTGGAGGAGACCCGCGAGACCCTCAAGCGCAGCGTCGAGGCGCACGACGAGACGCTCAACCACATCGCCGAGGCCGTCGCCATCTTCGGCGAGGGCAAGCGGCTGATGTTCCACAACGCCGCCTTCGCCGAGCTGTGGGCCATGGAGCCCGCCTGGCTGGCCGAACGGCCGACCCACGGCGAGGTGCTCGACCGCCTGCGCCAGCGCCGCCGCCTGCCGGAGACCGCCGACTACGGCAAGTGGAAGGCCGCCGAGCTGGCCCGCTACGAACAGCTCGGCCCCGCCGCCGAGGACCTCTGGAGCCTGCCCGACGGCCGCACCCTGAAGGTGGTGCGCCAGCCGCACCCCATGGGCGGCCTGTTGCTGCTGTTCTCCGACATCACCGGCGAGCTGAAGCTGAAGGCCCAGTACAACGCCCTCATCGAGGTGCAGCAGGCGACCCTCGACAAGCTCTCCGACGCGGTGGCGGTGTTCGGCTCGGACGGGCGCCTGCGGCTCTCCAACGACGCCTTCTCCACCTTCTGGAAGATCACGCCGGCCCAGTTGGAGGCGGCCGGCGACTTCGAGGGCGTCACCGAGCTGTGCGTGCCCAAGCTGCACGACCGCAGCTTCTGGCGCGAGCTGAAGGGCCGCGTCGCCGACCCCGATCCCGCCGCCCGCGCCCCCATGACCGGCGAGGTGAAGACCTCCGACGACCGCATCGTGGCCTACCAGTCCAGGCCCCTGCCGGACGGCGCGACCCTGATCGCCTTCACCGACGTCACCGACGCCAAGAAGCTGGAGAGCGCGTTGGCCGCCCGCGAGGCGGCGCTGGCCGACGCCGAGCGGCTGAAGCGGGATTTCGTGGGCAACGTCTCCTATGAGCTGCGCACCCCGCTCACCACCATCATCGGCTACTCCGAGCTCTTGGAGCATTCCGGCGACATCCTGTCGGACCGCGGCAAGCAGCACGCCGCGGCCGTGAAGTCCGCCGCCACCCAGCTCGCCCGCTCCATCGACGACGTGCTCGACATGGCCCAGATCGACGCCGGCGAGATGGCGCTCGACCTGGAGGACGTGCGGGTCGGCGACCTGCTGCTGGGCGTCGCCGCCCGCTGGAACGAGCGCGCCGCCGCCTCCGGCGTCAGCATCGCCGCCGAGACCTCCGACGACGTCGGCCTGATCCGCGGCGACGCCAAGCGGCTGGCCCAGATCCTCGACCACCTGGTGGAGAACGCGCTCACCCAGACCCCCGGCGGCGGCACCATCCGGCTGGCCGCCCGCAAGGCGCTGGGCGAGGTGCAGCTCACCGTCTCCGACACCGGGCGCGGCATCGCCTTCCACGTCCAGGCGCACATCTTCGACCGCTTCATCGGCCGCGAGCGCGGCGGCCCGGGCCTGGGCCTGGCGCTGGTCAAGGCGCTCACCGAGCTGCACGGCGGCTGGGTGGCGCTGGAGAGCGAGCCGGGGGCCGGGGCGGCGTTCACCTGCCACCTCCCGGAAGAGGCCCACGCCGGCGCCGAGGCCCAGCCGGAGCTGGGCCTGGCCTAGCTGCCCGGCTCGTAGTCGAAGCCGCCCGGCTTCTTCGGCGAGGCGCCGAAGGTGTAGACCAGCCCCACCATGGCCACCCGCCCGAGCTGGTGGCGCACATAGACGTCGTTCAGCAACGGCGTGCCGATGATCCGCTGCTGGCGCTGGCCGTCGAACAGGTCGGTGACGGTGAGCACGGCGGCCAGGTCGGAGCGCAGCTGGCGCTTGTAGCCGAGGTTCACCAGGTTGATCGCGGCGATCTGGCCCTGCGGCGTCAGGCGCTTGTCGGCGCGGGTGAAGGAGAGCTGGGCGGTGTCCGCCGCGGTCGGGCGCCAGTCGAGGTTGGCCTTGAGGTTCAGCCCGGTGGTCGACTTCAGGCCCGGCGCGCCCAGCGCCACGGCGTCGATCTGGGCGTGGAAGGCGTTGCCGCTCAGGCTGTACGACAGGGTCCGCGTCAGCTTGCCGCCGGCGGTCAGCTCCAGCCCCGCCGACTGGCTGAGCGGCAGGTTCATCTTGGTGGCCAGCACCACGTCGGGGCCGATGGCGCGGACCACGTCGGTGACGCTGTTCCGGTCGCGCCGATAGTAGGCGGTGACGCCGTAGGTCAGGCGGGCGCCGTTGTAGAGATAGCCCAGCTCGTAGGACCAGGTGTCCTGCGGGCGCAGGTCCGGATTGCCGGCCCGCAGGTTGTGGATGTCCTGGTGGTCGGCGAAGGGGTTCAGCGCCTCGGGATCCGGCCGGGTCACCCGCCGGCTGACGCTGGCGCTCAGCTTGCCGTCGTCGCCCAGGCTGCGGTCCAGGTGCAGGCTCGGATAGGCGCCGAAGTCGTTGCGGCCGCCGCGGATGTCGCCGGTAATCTGCAGGGTCGAGACGTGGGTCGCCTCCAGGCGCAGGCCGGCCTGCAGCCGCCACGAGCCCAGCGGCCGCTCGTACTGACCGTAGGCGGCGTTCACCTGCTGGCGGTAGCGGAAGTGGTTGGTCACCGCCGGATTGACGGTGGGCTGGCCGGTGACCGCGTCGAGGGTGTCGCCGACGTTGTCGAAGCGGTTGCGGTCGTCCTCCAGGTCGTAGCCCAGCTTCAGCTCGCG
Source organism: Phenylobacterium sp. (assembly GCA_028290945.1). GTDB lineage: Bacteria > Pseudomonadota > Alphaproteobacteria > Caulobacterales > Caulobacteraceae > Phenylobacterium. The sequence continues at coordinate 18,740 of JAQGIV010000114.1, forward strand.
GCCGTGGGCCATGGGCAGGTCGTAGTCGGCGCTGAGCTCGGTCTGGATCAGGTCGAGGCTGAGCCGCAGGTCGTCGAACGACGGGCCGCCCACCGGCAGGGCCTGGGTGTTGCGATAGGCGTAGCGCTCCCGCTCGCGCGTCTGGCTCTGCTGCACGGCCAGGCTCAGGGTCTCGTCCGGCCGCCACAGCTTCTGGTCGAAGTGCAGGCCTTCGGAGGCGTCGACGCTCCACTCGTGGCCGTCGCTGTGGCGGTCGGAGACGCCGCTGGCCGGCCGGCCCGCCGGGCCGCTGGCGTCGTGCTGGTCGAAATAGCGGCGGCCGGTCAGCTCGCGGTGGCTGAGCGAGGCGCCGATCGACTGGCGGTCGTTCAGCTCATAGTCGAGGCTGCCCTTCAGCGACGGGACCAGGCGGTGGAAATGCTCGTCGATCTGCTGGCGGCTGGCGGTCGCCACGCCGGTCGCCGGGTCGACCGTGGTGCGGCTGTCGGTGATCCGCCGCTCGCGGATGTCGTGGCGCAGCCCGACCGCGCCGGAGGCCTTCAGCCGGCCGGCGTTGTAGGCGCCGTTCAGCCCCAGCACATAGCGGCCGTATTCGCCGGCGCTGGCCTGCGCCCCGCCGGAGACGCCGGCCTTGGCGGATTTCCTGGTGACGATGTTGATCACCCCGCCGGAGCCCTCGGCCTTGTACTGGGCCGGCGGATTGGTCAGCACCTCGATGCGGTCGATCTGGTCGGCCGGGAACTGCAGCAGGCTGAGGCCCCGCGTCGGGCCGGAGAACTGCGCCGAGGGCTTGCCGTCCACCAGCACCGTGACATTGCCGTCGCCGCGCAGGGCTAGGTTGCCGTCGGGATCGACGGTCACCGACGGCAGCTTGCTCAGCACGTCGGCGGCGGAGCCGGAGGTGGCCTGCAGGTCGGCGGTGACCGAATAGACGGTGCGGTCGATCAGCACCTGGGTCTGCGGCCGCTGGGCGGTGACCACCACGGCCCCGACGCTGGGGGCCGCTGCGGGCTTGGCGACTGGCGCGGTCTGGGCCCCGGCCGCCGATGCCGAGGCGACCGTCAGCAAGGCGGCCGCCGAGAGGGGACCCTTCATGAGTGCAATTGTCCCCAAGGCGACGCCACTGGCCGCAGCATAGGCGTTGCAACCTTACGGGCAGATGTCCGAAAGATTGCCGGACGGCAAGCGGGGTCCGCCCTAGGGTGAAAACCCAATCAACCCATTGAATTTAATTCTGATCGTCATGGCCGGGCTTGTCCCGGTCACCCATAGACGCCGACGTGTCAGAAAAGGGTGAGGCGTCGCCGCCGCGTTTCGCCTGGCCAGATCGGTGCGTATGGGTGACCGGGACAAGCCCGGCCATGACGGTCTTAGAAAAATAATTGAGTCTTCAACCTACGCCGCCAGGGTCGCGTGCGTCGCGCCGGCCTCGGCCAGCCGGGAGACGAAGCCGATGGAGGGCACGCCGTACAGCAGCACGGAGCTGGCCACCCGCCGCGCCTTGGCGGTCATCGCCCTGGCCCAGCCGAGGAACACCGCGTCGCCCTCGAACGGCGGGCAGTCGAAGGCGATGCCCCTCAGGCCGGTGCCGCGCAGGTGGCTCCAGACCACCTGGCTGGGGCTGTCGATGCGGCCGACCACGAACAGCGACAGCGGCCGGATGATCGCCACCGCCTCCTGCAGCTGGGCGTGCGGCGCGCCCTCCACGCCGGACACCTCGCAGATCACCCCCAAGGTCGCGTGCTGCCGCGCCTGCTGCAGCAGGCCGACCATCTCGGTGCGGCCGCGCTGGCTGGAGAGGCTGGCGTAGGACATGGAGACGATCAGGGTCGGCGTCTGCTGGCCGCGCTCGCGGTGCTGCGCCAGGCCGTGGATCACCGTCGACCAGTCCACCCGCTGGCGGTCGATGCCGGCGAAGGCCGAGACCGCCTCGACGCTGAGTAGGGCGTCGTCGGTCCCGCCGTGCACGTGCTGCGCCAGGCGCAGGCCGATGCTGGCCCCGGTGCTCAGGTTGATCAGCGGCTCCAGCGCGCAGGCCACCCGCACCTTGCGCCCGTGCGAGGCGATGAACGGCTCGGTGGCGCGCGCCAGCGCCGCCTCGCGCTCCCGCTCGAGGTCCGCCGCCTGCTCGCGGCTGAGCAGCTCGGCGGTGTCCAGGGGGCGGGCCTCCACCCGGTCGCTGTCCACCGAGATCACCCCGTAGACGCTCTCGGCGGCCCGCGCGCTGCTGCCCAGGAAATGCTGCAGCACCTGGCGCAGGTAGCGCAGGCAGGCCACCTGCGCCGCCTCCGGCTCGCGGCCGGGGAGCGAGATCAGCACGTCGGTGGGCGACACCTGCAGGAAGCCGTCGCCGGGCGCGAGCTCGCGGGTCAGCAGCCGCTCGACGAACTTCTCCACCCGCATGGCCTGCAGGGTCCAGCGGCTGCCGAAGGTCTCGGCCACCGCGTCCAGCGAGATCAGGTTGACCTGGCCGCTGTGGACCAGGGCCGGGTCCTGGAAGCCCGCCAGGGCCTCGCCGACCCCGGCGGTCAGCACGCGGGTGGCGACCTCGTCCGGGCCATGGCGCAGGGTTTGGCACGGCTGGGTCATGCGGCGGCGAACACAGGCTGGACCATCTCGCCGATGACTCTCTACTCATCCGCGCCCCAGGACGCGACACAACCCCACCGCGCAATACCTAGCGCCCCACCGCTTAACCCATGGTTGCCAAAACGGCGCGCGGGACGCTCGAGCGCCGGGTCACGGCCCAATCTGGGCCATGCGTCAAACCGCACATGCCGCAGCCTCACTCTCGCCACCGGCGCCGGGTTTCCTGCGCCGACGCAGAGGAGGCCGACATGTCGGAAGTCCACTACGGAGTCGTCCAGCAGGCAGGTCGCTGGCGGATCATCGGCGACAATCTGAAGTTCGGCGCCTACCCGGAGCGGCAAGCGGCGGTCGAAGCCGCCCGGCGCCTGGCGAACAAGTCCCTGGGCCAGACCGTCCAGCTCCACGTCCAGCAGGAAACCGGCGAGCTGTCGCCCCCGGAAGTCCTCGGCGGCGAGGGCGAGGCCTAGTCCCGCCTCTTCGGCGCCATCCGGCCGATCTGCTTGCGGATCGCCCCGATCTCCCGCTCAGCCTGCGCCACGGTCGCCTCGCTGGCGTCGCGGGCCTTCGGCATCGCCCAGCGACGCCGAAAACCGCCAGGCCGCGTCCAGCCCTTCGGCGAAGTCCGGCCGCTCCCGCTTCCAGCGGTTCAGCTGGTCCCGCCCCGGCATGGCCGGATCGCGCGGACGTTGGGGAACGCGCGAAGGGCAGCCATTCAACGAACCGCCCCCTAGTGCGTCGCCGAGACCCGCCGCACGAGTTCGTCGATACGCGTCAGGAAGAACCGCAGTAGCGAGGACGGATTGGCGGTGTTGTATCCGAGCACGAGCTCGATGGTGGGCGCGTCACCTTCCAGCGGCCGCGCGACGACGGACGCCGGCAGCAGGTTGCGCGCATAGAGTGGCAGCAGGGCCGCGCCGCCGGTCGACGCCACCAGCGAAAAGGTCATCGAGAGGTTGTCGGCGTAATGGCGCGGTGTCAGATCCAGGCCCAGAGTTTCGCCATAGGCATCGATAACGGCTCGCAAAGCCGGCGAGGTCGCGCCCGGCACGCCCACCAAGCTGTCGTGACTGAGGTCCTGCGCGCGTACCGCGTGCCGGCGAGCCAGAGCATGGCCGCGCGGAAGGACCGCGATCAGCGGCTCGCGGATCAGCGGCCGATATTCGATGCCCGGCGCGCCAGCCTCGCGCCGCATGATCGCAAAGTCGACGCGGCCGCGCACCAGGCTCGCGGCCAGCACCGGCGACAGCTCACTGTGGATCACCACCTCGGTGTTCGGCAGCTCGTCGCGCAGGACGCTAAGGATGGCCGGCAGCCATTCCACCTCCTGGCCGGTCAGGA
>JAQGIV010000122.1 GCA_028290945.1 Phenylobacterium sp.
GAACCGCCAGCCGGCCCCCGCCTGGGTGAGCCCGCCCGCCACCCGCGCCGGGCCCACGGCCGGGCCGCCGGCGATCCGCGACAGGGCCGGGGTCGCGGCGCTGAGGTTGAGCCCCTGCGGGCCCAGCTTTCGGGTCCCCAGGTCGCCGAGGCCGGCGGCGGTGACTGTCAGGTTCTCGGCCGAGGCCTGGGCCTGCAGGGCGAACAGCTGCGGCCCCGCCTTGCGACCGGTGATCTGGAAGCGCGCCTCCGGGCCGAAGCGGCTGGCCCAGGGGGCGGTCAGGCTGGAGGCGGTCAGCGAGACCCGGCCGCTGGCCTGGCCCTGGGTCTGGTTCCAGGCGCCCTGGGCGTCGAGCGGCCGGGACACGCCGGAGAGGGCGACGGCGGTGAAGCGGCCCTGCGAGGTGCGGCCGCCGGCGGCGATCTGCAGGGAGAACGGCTGCCTGGACGGCAGGCCGAGCGCGCCGGCCAGCGCGCCGCCCCGCGCCTCCACGGCGTCCACGTCCAGCAGCAGGGGCCGGTCCTTGGCGATGTCGTAGTCGGCGTTCAGGTGGTCGCCGGGCCGCGAGACGCTGGCGGCGCGCACCCGGCCCTTCAACCCGCCGCTGCGCTCCACATGCAGGTTGAAATCGAGGTCGAAGGCGCCCGGCTCGCCGCTGAAGCCGGGCTCCAGTTCCAGGCGTCCGGCGGCGTGGTCGATGTGGAAGGAGAGCGGCAGGCCGCCCGCCTCGCCGCCGGCAGCGCTGAGACTCGGGCGGCGGACCAGCTTCAGCGCCTTCACGGCGACGTCGTCGGCCTGGAAATTGCGGCGCAGCAGCTCGATGTAGCGCCACTTGAGATGCACCTGGTCGGCTTCCAGCCAGACGCCCTTCTCGTCGCGCAGCGTCAGCCGGGCGATGGTCAGGTCGCTCCAGATATCGCCGGAGAGGCCCTCGATCCGCAGCCGCCCGAAGCGGCCGACCTCCAGCCCATCGGTGGCCGCGGCGATCAGCAACCGCGCCTGGGGCAGCAGCACGCCGTAGCGCATGGCGGCGACCAGGCCGCCCAGCACCAGCAGGGTGATGGCCGCCACGATGAGCGCGATCTGCCGCCACGACCGGCCTGCCGCGACGGCGACCTCATGCACCACCTCCGCCGCGGCCTCGGCGGCGTCATGGACGATCTCTCCCGGGGTATGTGGGCCCTCGCTCAAAACGCCTGCCCGATGCTGACGTAGATCTGGAACGGCGAGCCGCCGCGGCGGCCGCTGACCGGAACGGCGACGTCCACGCGGATCGGACCGAAGCCCAGGTTGTAGCGCACGCCGAGGCCGGCCCCGACGCCGGCGTCCTTCAGCGAGAAGCGGTCGCTGCCCACCGCCCCGGCGTCGATGAAGGCCACCAGCCCCCAGTCGCGGGTCAGCCGGCGGCGCACCTCGACCGAGCCGTCGACGATGGAGAGGCCGCCCTGCGGGGTGTTGTCGGAGAGCCTCGGCCCCACCGCCTGGTAGGCGAAGCCGCGCACCGAACCGCCGCCGCCGGCGAAGAACCGCTGCGGCGCCGGAATCTCGGCCACCGTGCCGTTGAGGATCGAGCCCATGTGCAGCCGCGCGGCGACGACGGTCGGCGCACCCTGCCCGAACGGCCAGTACATGGAGCCGCCGGCCTGGATCTTGAAGTAGGGCACGGTGCCCTTGCCGGCCAGCAGGGTCGGCTCGGCCCGGCCGCTGATCCGCCAGCCGTGGGTGGGGTTCAGGGGATCGTCGGAGCGGTCGAGGGCCAGGTCGGCGAAGGCCCCGACGGTGAGCACGTCGCGGCCCAGCGAGGTCAGCGTGCCGGGCCGAAGCTCGGCGGTGCGGCTGGCGTCCACCAGGGCGCCGAGGGTCAGGTAGGAGGTGCGGGTGAAGCGCCGGCGAGCGTCGGCCCGGATGCCCACGCCGGTGGCGTCATAGGCGTCGGTGGTGGCGCGGTAGGCCGCCGCGTCGAGGGTCAGCGTCTGGTCGGCCATCCGCCAGTGCGGCAGGGTCAGGTCGCCGCCGAACCGGCTGTCGAGGCGCGAGGACCTGGCGAACACGGCCACGGTGTCGGCGCGGCCCAGCACATTGTAGTGCGTCCAGCGGGTGTCGAAGCCGAGCCCCTCGTTGGTGCCGTAGCTGGCGCCCAGCTCCAGGGTGCGCCGCTTGCGCTCCGACAGGCTGACGACGACGGGGCGCAGGCCGGCGGGCGTCGCCTGGTCGGCGGGGGCGAGCGAGACGGTGACATTGTCGAAGACGCCGGTGTCCAGCAGCCGCCGTTCCAGCTGGGCGATGTCGTCGGCCCTGTAGAGGTCGCCGGACCGCCAGGGGGCGAGGCGCTGCACCCAGGCCGCGCCGGAGCGCCCGTCGCTGGCCAGCCGGATGCCGTCGAGCCGCACCAGCGGCCCGGTGGCGAAGCGGTAGGTCGGCTGGACGGTGTGGTCGGCGTGGTCGACGATCACCTGCCGGGGCAGGGCCGCCACGTCGGCATAGCCTTGGTCCTGCACGGCGGCGACGGCGCGGCCCTCGGCGCTGACCACGTCGGCGGCGAGGCCGGGCGACCCAGGGTCGAGCGCCAGGGCGGCCTGGGCGGAGAGCTCGGTGACCGGATCGGGGCTCGCGCCGACCCACTCGATCTTCGGCCGGGCGAGCCGGAACTGCGGGCCCGGATCGACCCGCACGGCCGGGGTCGGGGTGTCGCCCTCCCCCAGCTCCGGCTCCACCTGATAGGCGTAGTAGCCTTCGGACCGCAGCACGGCGATGGCGTCCTCGGCGGCGGCGTTGGCGCGGCGGCGGGCTTCGAAGCGGTTGTCGATCGGCCGGTCGGTCTCGCCGATGGCGCGGCTGATGGCGGCGCGTAGCTCGGGGTCCATCTGGCCCTCGACCCTGGCGCGGGGCTGCGCGGCCCAGGCCGGCGACGCGGCCAGCTGAACGCCAAGGGCCGCCGACGCGGCGAGCGCATAGAGCAGTCGACCCAAGTCTTCGAATCCCAGACCCCGCCCTCGCCTTCGGGTGTAGCCGCGCCCGCCGGCCCTGTCACCCGGCCCCGCGACGGCGCGCCGCGGCCAAGGATGTCGCGAGATCAGCCCCTGCGGCGATCTGGACCGATGCGCCGGTCAGCCGGCGGCGATAAGAAGATGACCACAAGTAAACAAGCTTCGCCGCGTCTGATTTTCATTGACGAATTCCGGCAAAATTACGTCATCGACTTGCGACTGCGACAACCGCGCGCAGGCGGTTTCAGCTTCACAATTAAAAGAAGAAGCTAAGCCACAATAAATCGTTGCGAGCCTGAAACGGCTCTTCTAGCCATCCCCTCGGCGCAAGGGGGCGGGCCGCGCGACGGCTGGTCGCTCGTCAGACCCCCGGTCAACTCGTCTCGACCAATCGGGGTTTCAGATGGCCTATCAAAATTTCTCGGGAACCTGGCTGCCGGAGTCCGCGGCGCCCAACAGCTGGATCAACGGCTCGGCCGCCGGCGAGTGGCTGTACGGCACGGGCGCCAACGACAGCTTCAACACCGGCGGCGGCGCCGACACCCTCGTGGGCGGCGCGGGCGACGACTACTACTGGCTGGCGGGGCCCGCTCAGCAGATCGTCGAGACCCCCGGCGGCGGCGTCGACACGGCCAACATCTGGTCGAGCTACACCCTGCCCGCCAACGTCGAAAACCTGATCATCCAGAACAACAACACCTACGGCGCTGGCAACGACGGCGCCAACATCATCCAGGGCGGCGACGGCCCACAGTACCTGTACGGCGGCAAGGGCGAGGACGTGCTGGTCGGCGGCGGCGGGGCCGACACCTTCGTCATCGTCGGCGGCGAGGGGAACAAGGTCGTCCAGGACTTCCAGCCGGGCGCGGACAAGATCCGGCTGATCGGCGGGCCGACGGATTTCGCGACCCTGAAGGCCGGCATGACGCAGCAGGGAGGCGACGTCATCGTCAACGACGGCGGCACCATGATCGCGCTGCGCAACATGAGCATCGGCCAGTTGTCGGCCAGCGACTTCCAGCTGCCGCTCAACTATTCGACCCTCGGCTCGATGACCTTCGACGAGGAGTTCAACTCTCGCTCGACCGGTCCGGGCGGGACCTGGGCCACCAACATCGGCTCGGGCCTGAACGGCCATACCCTGGTCTCCAACAACGAGGCCGAGATCTACGTGGAGCCAGGGTTCGCGGGCACGGGCTCCACGTCGCTGGGCCTGGACCCGTTCTCCGTGGCGAACGGCGTCATGACGATCTCCGCCAACAAGGCGACGGCGGCCCAGGCGTCCGCGCTGTGGGGCTACCAGTACATCTCGGGCATGTTGTTCTCGAACTTCACCCAGGAGTACGGCTACTTCGAGATGAAGGCCCAGCTGCCGCAGGGCCAGGGCCTGTGGCCGGCCTTCTGGCTGGCGACCGGGGCCACCGAGATCGACGTGCTGGAGGGCCTGGGGTCGGACACCAAGGTCCCCTACAACGCCATCCACGCGCCGTCGGGCTCCCAGGCCGTGGCCAACTACATGCCGACCGACAACGGCTACCACACCTACGGCACGCTCTGGACGCCGCAGACCATCACCTTCTACGTCGACGGGACCGAGATCTGGAAGGTAGCGACGCCTTCCGACATGAACCAGCCGATGCACATCATCGCCAACTTGGCGCTGGGCGGCGCCTGGGCGGGATTGCCGGATGCCTCCACCCCGTTCCCGGCCGCGATGAACATCGACTACATCCGCGCCTACAACCTGCCGGACACGGGCACGAGCGGCCTCGTCTCGCCGCCGCCGGTGACGGCCTCCCCGCCCCCGGTCTCACCACCGCCCGTCAGCCCGCCGCCGGTGACCTCGACGGCCGGCTCGGGGGTGATCACCTCGAGCGGCTACGGCTCGACGCTGGTGGGCACGGCCGGCGCCGACACCCTGATCTCCAACCAGGGCGGCGAGACCATGACCGGCGGGGCCGGGGCGGACGTCTTCGCCATCCATGCCAAGCCGTGGACCCCGGTGCACATCGCCGACTTCCAGGCCGGCGTCGACAAGCTGGATTTCTCGGGCCTCTACGCCGATGGCTACAAGGGGACCGACCCGGTCACCGACGGCTACGTGAAGTTCATGGACGACGGGGCGGGCGGCACGAAGGTGCTGGTCGACCTGGACGGCCCGGCCTCGGGCCACCCCTGGCCCGACTATGTGGTCAACCTGGACCACGTGGCCCCCGGCCAACTGACGGCGGCCAGTGTGTTCGGCGGCGCAACGGCCTCTCCGCCGCCGCCCGTCAGCCCGCCGCCAGTTTCGCCGCCGGCCGCCGTCGGCCAGACCGTGACCTCGGCTGGCTACGGCTCGACGGTCAAGGGCGGCGCAGGGGCCGACACCCTCACCTCCAACCAGGGCGGCGAGACCATGACCGGCGGGGCCGGCGCGGATGTGTTCGCGATCCACTCGAAGCCGTGGACCCCGGTGCACATCGCCGACTTCCAGCTGGGCGTCGACAAGCTGGACCTCTCCGGCCTCTACGCCGACGGCTTCAAGGGCTCCGACCCGGTGGCCGACGGCTATGTGAAGTTCATGGACGACGGGGCGGGCGGCACGAAGGTGCTGGTCGACCTGGACGGCCCGGCCTCGGGTCACCCGTGGCCCGACTATGTGATCAACCTCGACCACGTGGCCCCCGGCCAACTGACGGCGGCCAATGTGTTCGGCGGGACCGCCACGGCCTCCCCACCGCCGCCGGCCGCCGCCGGGGTGACCCTGACCTCGGCCTTCGTGGGCGACACCCTGACCGGCGGGGCGGGCGCCGACACCCTCAACGCCAGCCGCGGCCAGGACCAGCTGACCGGCGGAGCCGGCCATGACCGCTTCGTGTTCGGCGATGTCCCCTGGGCGCCGGCCCAGATCACCGACTTCACCCCCGGCCAGGACCTGCTCGACCTGAGGGGCGTGTTCGCCCACGCCAACTACACCGGCTCAGACCCGGTGGCCGACCACTACCTGAGCTTCATCGCCGACGGCCAGGGCGGGACCACCGTGCTGTTCGACGCCGACGGCGCGGCGCCCGGCCAGCAGTGGGGGTTGAACATCATCCACCTGCAGGGCGTCGATCCCACCACCCTCACCAGCGCCGACTGGCTGATCCGCTAGGCTACCAGGCGCCGACCTCCCGGAGCTGGCGGGCCAGGTCCGGGGGGATGTCGCCGAACACTTCCTTGAGCAGGTCTTCGGGCGCGTCCTTGGGTTCGAGGTAGCGCCAGCCCTGAAAGGCGCGGCGCGGGGTGGGCACCACGCGCACCACCTCCTCGTCGAGGGTCACCTCGCAGCGGGCGTTGGGGCCTTCGCCCACGGTGGTCACGTCGAGCACGCGCTGGCGGCAGAGGATGGCGCCCTTGAACACCCGGTAGACCGAGCCGCCGTCGATCATCTCGGCGGCGCGCTTCGGCGTCTGGCGGGTGCGCAGCACCCACGGCTGGCCGACCATATAGCCGCGCCGCCACTCGAGGAGGTCCTCGACGGTGTCCGCGCCGACGCAGAGCTTGATCATGTGGAGCGCCATGCCCACAGGCTTAAGGCGCCGCGCCGGCCCTTGGCCAGTGCGTCGCGGCGCCTCGTCCGGGCCTCAGAGGGTCGCCCAGGCCGGCTTGCGGCGCTCCAGGAAGGCGCGGACGCCCTCCTGGCCCTCTTCGCCCACCCGGGTCGCGGCGATGCGCCGGGCGGTCAGCTCCAGGAGTTCGTGATCGATGTCGCGGAAGGCGACCTCGGCGGCCAGCCGCTTGGCGTCGGCCATGGCGCCGGGCGCGCAGGCCAGCACCTCGCGGGCGATGCGGTCGTGGGCGGCGGTGAGCGCGGCGGCGTCGGCGACCACCTCGCTGACCAGGCCGATCTTCTCGGCGAAGGCGGCGTCGAACACCTGGCCCGTAGCGAACAGGGCGCGCGCCTGCCGCACGCCGATGGCGGCCACGACATAGGGGCTGATCACCGCCGGGATCAGGCCCAGCCGCACCTCGGAGAAGCTGAATTTGGCGTCGCGGCTGGCGATGGCCAGGTCGCAGATCGCCGCCAGCCCGGCGCCGCCGCCGAACGCTGCGCCCTCGACCAGGGCGACGGTGAGCTGCGGCAGGTCCCACAGCTTCTTCATCATCACCGCCATGGCCATGGCGTCCTCGCGGTTGTCGGCCTCGGTCTGGTCGGCCGCCTCGCGCATCCAGTCGAGGTCGGCCCCGGCGCTGAAGGTCCCGCCGGCCCCGCGCAGGAACACCACCCGGACGCCCTCGGCCCCGCGCAGGGTCTCGAAGGCGTCGTCCATGGCCGAGATCAGGTCGAAGTCGAAGGCGTTCTTGCGGTGCGGCCGGTTGAGCACCACCGTCGCCGCGCCCTGCTGCGTCGCCTCGATGCGCACCAGGTCGGAGGTCGGGCTGGTGTCGGGGACCTCGACCAGCGGGTCGGCGATGGGATTGGGCATGGGCGGGCTCCTGGTGGACGCCGCACTAGAACGCTCGACGGGCCTGCGCGGCGCCCGATGCGCGGCATAGCTCCGACTCTCCGGGCGCGCTAGGCTCGCGGCGTGGCCGGCCTTCCTGAAATCCCCGACGACTCGGCGCTGGCGCGGCTCTTCAGCCAGGAGCGCGCGCAGGGCGAGGCCACCTGGTTCTCGCTGCCCGGCGGCCAGAAGCTCTATTCGGCGGGCGACCCGGCCGACCAGCTCTATTTCCTGCGCACCGGCCGGCTGGGCGCCTTCCGCCGCGACGAGGGCCACGAGCCGCAGTTCCTGGGGGTGATCCGACCGGGCGAGCCGGCCGGCGAGATGAGCTTGATCGCCGGGGCGCCGCACTCCGCCGACGTGGTGGCGCTGCGCGATTCCGAGCTGTTCGCCCTGCCCCGCGACGTGTTCTTCGAGGCGGCGGAAGCCGACGCGTCGGTGATGACCGAGCTCGCCCGGCTGATGATCCTGCGCACCCGCCAGGCGACCCACCGCGGGACCATGGGGGAGCCCTCGGTGTTCGGCTTCGTGCCGATCGGCCAGCCGGGACCGCTGCGGCCGCTGGTCGAGCGGCTGGCGCTGGAGATCGGCAAGCTCGGCTATTCCGTCACCTGCATCGGCTCCGAGGCCCAGAGCGCGCCCACCGAATGGTTCTCCGACGTGGAGCGCACCCACGACTTCGTCCTCTACCTGGCCGAAACCTCCGATGCCGGCTGGCGCCATGCGGTGGCGCGGCAGGTGGACCGGCTGTTCCGGGTGGGCCGCGGCGACCGCAAGCCGCCGCGCGCCGACGCCGAGCACCCGCAAGCTTCGCCGCTGCAGGCGCAACAGCTGGTCGACCTGATCCTGCTGCAGCCGGCCGATCTGGCGCGGCCGGAGGGCTCGTCCGCCTGGATGGACGCCGCCCAGCCGGCGAGGCTGTTCCACCTGCGCCGCGACTACGAACCGGACCTGCAGCGCATCGCCCGCGTGCTGACCGGCCAGTCGGTGGGCCTGGTGCTGTCGGGCGGCGGCGCCCGGGCCTACGCCCACGTGGGCGCGGTGCGGGCGCTTCGCGAGCGGAACGTGCCCATCGACTTCGTCGGCGGGGTGTCCATGGGGGCGATCATCGCCGCCGGCGTGGCCATGGGCTGGGGCGATCAGGAGATGGACCGCCGCATCCGCGAGGCCTTCGTCAACACCAGCCCGCTGGACGACATCGCCTTGCCGATCCTGGCCATGACCCATGGGCTGAAGGTGGGCGAGCGGCTGGCGCACCATTTCGGCGAGACCGAGATCGAGGACCTCTGGCTGCCGTTCTTCTGCCTGTCCTCCAACCTGACCACCGGCGCCTACCACATGCATCGCAGGGGGCTGGTCCGCAAGGCGCTCAGGGCCTCGATCTCGCTGCCGGGCATCCTGCCGCCCGCCACCGAGGACAACAATGTGCTGGTGGACGGGGCGGTGCTGAAGAACTTCCCGGCCGACATCATGCGCGCCTCGCAGCTGGGGCCGGTGGTGGGCGTCGACGTGACCTGGGGGCGCAGCATCACCGCCGACGACGTGGCCCGGCCGTCGTCGGTGTGGCGCTGGCTGTGGTCGGGGCAATGGCGCAAGGGACCGCCGATCGTCTCGGTGCTGATGCGGGCCGCGACGCTGTCGACCGGGGCGGACCTGGCCGCGGCGCGGGCGGCGACCGACGTGCTGGTGCTGCCGGACGTGACCTCCATCGAAATCCGCGACTGGAGCGCCTACGACCCGGCCGTCGCGGAGGGCTATCGCGCCATGGTCGAGGCGCTGGACAAGCTGGGGGGGCCGGTGGAGAACCTGCGGCGCCGTCCGAGCCTGCAGGATCCGCCCGTTCCGAAGGCGCCGCTGGCCAAGAGCGCCTGAGGCCTAAGGCCGCGTTTGCGGCCGGCCGCGAACCGCCCCATATTCAGCGTGTCCTGTTCAACAGCTGAAAGGAGGTGATCCAGTGTCTCATAGTTTCATCCGTAGTTCGGATACCGTGACCTGGACCTCCGCTTACGAGGTCCGAGCCTAAGCCATCGGTTTGGCTAGGGTCGCGAACCGCGCTGCGGTCCCGACTATGGAAAGGCCGCTCCAGCGATGGGGCGGCCTTTCGCTTGTCTGGATGCGGGGACGCCCCCAAGGCCGCGACGGCGTCCGGCGCCCTCGCGCCGGGATCCAACTTCAACGTGAAACGCCCCAGGTAGAACACCGGATGTACAAATTCCAGGGTGTATAAACCGGGGTCATCATGCGGAATACTACAATCAATCGGCCCATAATATTTGAGATCATCTTCCCACGGGGCGATGATCTTGATAGTTCACAAATTCACCTCATCAATACTATCCGCCCTGGCGGTGCTCCTTCTGACCAGCCACGCCGGATCTGCCCTTGCCGGAGTGAAGGGCGCCGATCGGGTCGCCATGAAGTTCGGCCAATCGGCCTTGCCGCCCAAGGCCTACCTTGAGTTCTGCCGCCGGGAGCCCGCCGACTGCGGCCCGGACGCCGCGCAGGTGTTGAGGGAGGTGGCCAAGGCCGAGGCCGAGCGCAGCGCGCTGTTGGCGATGATGACGCCGTCCGAAACGCCAGCCTCCGTGAGGCTTCAAGGGCCCTCGCCCGATCCGCCCATCGAGCTGACGGGCTCGGACGTGGGACGCGCGCCCGCCACAACGCCGATATCCTGGGCGCTGATGAACAAGATCAATGGCGCCGTGAACCGCGCCGTCACCAGCCAGGCCGACCTCACGACCTATGGACTCACAGACTACTGGGCGACGCCCCTGGAGGACGGCCGCACGACGGGCGACTGTGAAGACTACGTCCTGGAAAAGCAGCGTGCGCTGATCGCGTCCGGCGCGCCGCGTGAATCCCTCTCGATTGCGGTCGTCACGACCGGATGGGGCGAGGCCCACGCCGTGCTGCTGGTGGCCACCAGCCAAGGCGAATTCGTGCTCGATAACCTGACCTCGAAGATCGCGCCCTGGTCGCAGGCCCCCTATCATTGGAACATGCGGCAGCTGCCCGGCCAGTCCTTCCAGTGGATCATGGTCGACAACCGGCCCTAAGCGCCGGTTGAGCCCTGCGGCATTGCCGACCGATATCGTTTTCCGCTTGTCACGGCGTGGAAACGCGCGCCAGTTGTAAATTGTCGCGCTGTAAGTATTCCGCAGGAAAAATCCGCACCGGATAAGCCGTGTCAAAATTGAACGACAAAACTATCCTGGCAGGAATGCTGGGCGTTCTATTGTCTGCAAGCTTGCTGGTTACAGCGATTGTCATCGTCAATCTCAACCGCATCCATGACGCCTCCGAATGGCGCCAGCATACTTACATCGTTCTGGATGCGCTCAACGATGTCCCGCTGGCGTTGGCCGCGGAAGATGACGCCACGGCGCGGTATCTCGCCGAGCCCTCGACCCAATTCCTGAACGCCTGGCGTAGGGCTGGAGACGCGACGGATGCCCGTATAAGGCGCGTCAGCGCCCTGACGGCGGACAATCCCCTGCAGCAGGCGCGGCTTCAGAAACTTGCGCCGATCCTCGCGGCATGGCGCACCCCGGCTGCGGCCCACGACGCCGCCCCCCTGCTGCGGATCATGCAGGAGCGGCTGCGTCAGTTCGGCCAGACGGAGCGAAGCCTTCTGGCGCGGCGGGCCGCCGCGACAGAGCGTGCTTTCGTCGTCAGTTACTGGACCTTGCTGATCGGCGTCGCGGCGGGCGGCCTCGTCAAGGGGGCGATCTGGTGGCGCACCGCCAAGCTGCTCATTGGAGCGCGTGACGCCGCCGAGAAGACCAATGAACTGAGTGCGCAGCTGCTGCGGGTCGGACGATTGAACGCCCTGGGCGAAATGGCGGGGACCCTGGCCCACGAGCTGAATCAGCCGCTGACCGCGGCGACCAGCTACCTCGCCGCCGCGCGGCGGATCTCGGAACGCAACCCCGGCCCGGCCAACAGCCGCGCCTCAGAGGTGCTGCAGAAGGCCGCCGAGCAGGTGACTCGTGCGGGCGAAATCATCCAGCGCATGCGCCGGTTCGTTCAGCGCGGCGCGAATGATCCGCAGGTCGAAAGCATTTCAGCGATGCTCGAAGGGGCCTGTTCCCTGATGCTGGCGCAGGCCCGGCGCGACGGCGTGACGGTTCGGTTGGCGCCAGATCGCGCCGACGATCAGGTGATGGCCGACCGCACCCAGATCCAGCAGGTGCTGGTGAACCTGATCCGCAACGCGTTGGAAGCGATGACCGGGTGTTCGCGCCGCGAGCTGGTGGTCGGTCAAGAACCCTCCGACAACAGCCTGGCGCACATCTATGTGGCCGACACCGGACCGGGCCTGAGCCCGGAGGTGGAGGCGCGGCTCTTCCAGCCCTTTGTCAGCAGCAAGGCCGATGGCATGGGCGTCGGCCTTTCCGTCTGCCGCAACATCGTGGAGTCGCATGGCGGCAAGCTGTGGGCCGAGCGCAACGCGAAGGGCGGCGCGACCTTCCACCTGACCTTGCCAAAAGCCAAGCACGAGGCGCTGCCGCATGCCGCCTAGCCTAGTTGTCCATGTCATCGACGATGACGACGCCGTGCGCGACGCCCTGGCCGAGCTGCTGGAGGCCGACGGGATGGTGGTGCATGTCTACGCCTCGGCGCGGGCGTTCCTGGACAATATCTCCAGCCTGGACCGCGGCTGCGTGGTGACCGACGTCCGCATGCCCCAGATGAGCGGCCTGGAGCTCTTGCGGGAACTGCAGGCGCGATCGCTCAATCTTCCGGTGATCGTGCTGACCGGCGAGGCCGACGTGGCCATGGCGGTCGAGGCGTTGAAGAACGGCGCGGCGGAGTTCATTGAAAAGCCGTTTGACGATCAGGCGATCCTGCTTGCCGTCCGCGCCGCCTTGGCCCGCCTCGAACTGGACGACCAAGCCGCCACCCGGCGAACGCAAAACCTGGAGCGCCTGGACGGCCTTACGGCGCGCGAGACCGACGTCCTGAACGGCCTGGTGGCGGGACATTCCAACAAGGTGATTGCGCTCAACCTCGGCATCAGCCCGCGCACCGTGGAGGTCTACCGCGCAAACCTCATGTTCAAGATGCGGGCCGCAAGCCTCTCGGAGCTCGTACGGCTGGCCCTTTACGCGGGCGCCCCGGCCTGACCGGCCAACGCGGCCCACACAGCCTCCAACAGGACGTCGTCGTCGAAGGGCTTCTCGAGAAAGGCCGCGGCCCCGGCCTTCAGAACCTCCGCTCGGCCGGCCTGGCCGGCGCCACCGCTCATGACGATCACCGGAAGCTGCGGGTTCGAGACCCGCAATTGTTGCAGGAGCTCCAGGCCGCTCATCTCGGGCATGTGGATATCGGTCACCACACATCCGGCCAGATTCGGCGACAGCTGCTTGAGAAAGGCAGGGGCGGACGCATAGGTCCTGACCGCGAGATCAACGGAGCCAAGCAGCTCCGCCAGGGCGTCGCAGATCGCCAAATCGTCATCGATGACCTGCACGATGAGTGGGTCCGCCGCCGTCAGAGCCTGGCCGTCCATCATTTTGAGCTCCCGTCCCTCGATGAGGCCTAAGCATACGCTGCGCCCTCGGCGCCAAAAGCCGGGAGCTTCCCCTAAGGAAGACTACGTAGCCGCCGCCATGCTTGTCCGGCGCCGAGCCGCTTGAAGAACGTCGTGATGCATATCTATCGATGAGGAACCCATAGTGGGGCAACCGGAGATTGTTCGGCGGCCAAGGCGGCCTATAATCAAAGTGTTAGTCTGATCGGAGAGACGCCTATCGGGAACCGAGCGCTTTGGGGGGGCTCAGTCTTGATGACGCGGTGGCGAGACGCACGGCCCGCGCCTGCGGCGTTGATGGCCTTTGCGGTGGGCGCCGCGATGGCTCTGTCCCGCCTACCCCTGCAGCCCATCCTCGGTGACAAGTCGCCGTTCATCATGGCGACGCCCGGCATGATCGTCGCCGCCTTCCTGGGCGGCCTGTGGCCGACCATCGCCGTGGGCCTGATCGGCCTGTGGGTGGGTCAGGTGGCTATGACCTCACAAGGCGGGCCGGGACTCGGCCCCGTGGGCATCGTGATCTACGCCGCCTTTGCGGTGGTGTTCGCAGCGGCCGGCGAGATGCGCCAGCGCGGCGTCAAGCGCGCGCGGGCCGACGCCACGCGGATGGCCGAGATGCATCTGCGCCTGGTGCAGGTGGCGCGGCTCAACGCCATGGGCGAGATGGCCGGCACGCTCGCCCACGAACTCAACCAGCCGCTCACCGCCATCGCCAGCTACGCCGGCGCGGCGCGCTGGATGGCGCACGAGCCCGGCAAGGCGCCCGAGGTGGCCGAGCTGCTGCAGAAGATCGCCGATCAGGCGATGCGGGCCCGCGAGATCATCGGCCGCATCCGCGGTCACGTCAGCGGTGAGGAGTTGGCGCTGCAGCCCCGGTCGCTGGCGGCCCTGTTCCGGGAGGCCGCCGCCATCGCCACTCCCGGCGGGATGCGGCCCGACGTGCAGTTGCGCTACGAGTTCGAGCCGGCGGCGGACGCGGTGCTGGCCGACCAGATCCAGGTGCAGCAGGTGATGGTGAACCTGATCCGCAACGCCCTGGAGGCGATGGGCGAGACGCCGCGCCAGCGCCTGCGGATCGGATCGCGAGTGGCGGACGACGATCTGGCCGAAGCTTATATCGCCGACAGCGGCCCGGGGGTGGACCCCGAACTGGGCGAGAACCTGTTCGAGCCCTTCGTCAGCGGCAAGGCCGACGGCATGGGCATCGGCCTCGCGGTCTCGCGCAGCATCGTCGAATCGCACGGCGGGCGGATCTGGGCGGAGGTCGCGCCGGACGGCGGGGCGGTGTTCCGCTTCACCCTGCCGCGCGTCCCGGAGGCGGCCGCATGAGCGACGCCGACCTGGTGTATGTGATCGACGACGACGACGCGGTGCGCGATTCGCTCGCCGCCCTGCTCACCGCCACCGGCCACGCGGTGCGCGCCTATCCCTCGGCGGAGGCCTTCCTCGATCGGCTGCCGACCGCCGGCCGCGGCTGCGTGATCACCGACGTGCAGATGCCGCAGATGAGCGGCATCGACCTGCTGCGCCGCATGGAGGGCCGGCTCGGCGACTTCCCGATGATCGTGCTGACCGGCCGGGCCGACGTGCCGCTGGCGGTGGAGGCGCTGAAGGCCGGCGCGCAGGACTTCATCGAGAAGCCCTTCGAGCCGGTGGTGATCCTGACCGCCGTGCGAAAGGCGCTGCAGGGGCTGGCCCGCCAGGCCGAGCGCGGCGGCCAGCTGGCCGACTACGCCCAGCGGATGCAGGCCCTGTCGGCCCGCGAGCGCGACGTGCTGCGCGGCCTGCTGGCCGGCTGGTCCAACAAGACCATCGCCCGCGAGCTCGATATCAGCCCCCGCACCGTCGAGAACTACCGCGCCAACGTGATGATGAAGATGCAGGCCTCCAGCCTCTCGGAGCTGGTGCGCATGACGCTGATCACCGACAAGACGGCCTAAGCGGTGGGCGCGGCCCCGGCGATGGCGCTGTGGACCGCGGCGAGCAGCTCCTCCGGCGCGAAGGGCTTGTCGAGAAAGGCCACGGCGCCGTGCCGCAGGGCCTCCGCCGCCATGCTCCGCTCGGCCCGGCCGGTCATGACGATCACCGGCAGCACTGCCCGGTTGGCCCCCAGCCGCTCCAGCAGCTCGAGCCCGGTCATCTGCGGCATCTGCACGTCGGTGACGACGCAGCCGGGGGCCTCGGCGGGCGCCGAGCCGAGGAACGCCTCGGCCGAGGCGTAGGCCCGCACCTGCAGCCCGCAGACGCGCAGCAGGGTGCTCACCGCGTCGCGGACGGCGTCGTCGTCGTCGATCAGGTGGACCACCGGGTCGGGGGGCATCAGGGCTGCGCCGGGCGCGGGAGCGCGCTGGAAATGGGTCGGGCCGAATTCAAAGCTGAGCCGTAGCGGAGTTTGGCGAGTGGGGAAATCCGGGCGATCCCCTCCGGAACTTTACGGAGGCTCGCGCCGGGCGGGGCCGGCATCAGGCCGCCGCCGAGGGGCCGGTGATCACGGCGTAGCGGGCCAGTTCGCCCGGCGAGAGCCAGTGCATGTCGGCCGAATGGGTCTTCAGGGTGGGGATCAAGAGGTCGAGGTTGCCGCACAGGTGGCTCACGTGGACCGCCACCAGGGCCATCAACTCCATGCCGTCCTGGGCGCTCAGGTTCCAGGTCGTATCCGTCGTGTAGATCTGGTGCACGCCGATGCGGGAGCCCTCGCCCACCGTACGCTCGACGCCGCCGAGAAAGGCGTAGGCGCAGGCCGAGGCGCAGGCGCCGGCCTTGAAGCGGCCGTGGTCGCGGTCGTAGCCCTGGACGGTGGTGGCGAGGCCCGCCGCGCGGATCTGGTTGCCCAGCGCCAGGCTCTGCAGCAGATCGCCGCCGGGGCTGTCGAGGATGACCAGGCCGCCGCGGCCGATCTTGCCGGTCTTCAGGAAGGTGGCGAAATCGGCGCCGGTGTGCGGATCGATGGCCCCGCTGGCCAGGATGCAGCTGCGGCTGGCGCAGGTCCCGGGGCCGCTGACGGTCTCGAAGGTCATGGCCCCGGCGCGGGAGCCGAAGCCCACGGTGAGCAGGGTCAGGGCGAACGCGAGGTGCAGTGGGCGGAAAGGCATGACCGTCTCCGTTCAGAGGACGATCATGGATATCCTTGCCCTAGCTTGACCGATATTCGGGTCGATTCCTTCCGGTCATCCCCCTCCGGCGACATCCCTCCGGAGAACTACGCAGGCTCAGCGCCAGCCCTTGTCGCGCGCGGCGCGTTCGGCGACGGCGTCCAGCGGTTGCCCGCCCAGGCTGTCGACCGCGGCCAGCACCTCCGGCGGCGTGTCGCTGCCGGCGGTGCGGTAGGCGGACTGCGCCGAGGGCGTCCAGGTGGTGACGGTGCGGGCCACCCAGCGGCCGTCCTGGCGGCAGGCGAGGCCGGCCAGCTTGTCCGGGGCGCTCTGGAAGGTGCGGCAGTAGCGGCGGTCGGCGGTCTTCAGCGTCAGGCCGACCTTGACCACGCCGGGCTGTGACGCCAGGCCGGTGGAAAGCGCGCTGGCGAGCTGGCCGCGGGCCACGAGGGCGCCGTCGCGGGAGACCAGCGGGCCTGCGTCCGGCAGGGCCATGCGGCCGGCGACCACGCCGACCACCAGCGAGGCGGCCACCGCCGCCCAGGGAATCAGCCGGCCGGCGGCTGGGCGGCCGCGGTCGTTGGCGGCGGCGGCCACGGCCAGCAGCTGCGGCGGGACGCCTTCATCCAGCACAGGGGCGTAGGCGCCGTTCACCCGCTGCGCCAGGGCGCGGTGGCGGGCCACCTGGGCGGCCAGCGCCGGATCGGCGGCCATTTCGGCTTCGAACCTCGTGCGGTCGGCGGGCTGTAGCTCGCCGTCCACGTGGGCGATGATCATCGCCAACCGGTCGTCTTTGGGCGAGGTCATGCCGCGTCTCCATCCAGCTCGGCCAGCAAGGCCATCCGGCCGCGCACCAGGCGGCTGGTGAGCGTGCCCTGCGGCACCTCCAGCACCTCGGCGGCCTGTTTGTAGGAAAGCCCCTCCACGAGCACCAGGGCGACAGCCAGCCGCTGTTCGTCGGGAAGCCTGGCCATCGCCTTCTCCACGTCGGAGGCGGCGAGGCGCGCCTCCATGGCGGCGGCGCCGTCGAGGCCGATGTTGTCGCCCTGCTCCTCAGGCGCGAACACCTTGCCCCGGCGGGTTCGGCTGCGGCTCTCGTCGATCCAGGCGTTCTTCATGATCCGAAACATCCAGCTGTCCAGGCGGGTCCCGGGCCGCCACTGGTCCTGGTGGATCAGCGCGCGCTCGACGGTCGACTGCACCAGGTCGTCTGCGTCCGTGAGATCGCGCGCCAGCACGCGGGCAAGCCGGCGCAGGCGGGGGAGCAGTTCGACGATCTGGCGCTGTAGTCCGTGCAAGGATCAGCCTTCGTCTGGGGATGAAACGTTCGGCCTGCAGCGTTTCATCCATAAGCCCTAAGGATTGCAATGCGCTAAGCTCACCATGCTTCGCCGTTGCGCGTTAGTGAGATGCGATGCCCGCCCGCCTGGTCCCCAGATTGCTGAAGCTCGCCGCCGTCCTGGCGGCGGCGCTTAGCGTGGGCGCGGCCTGGGCCGAGGACGGCAAGGGCGGGCACGGCGACGTGCCCGGCCTGCCGGGCCTCCCCGGCCTTCCCGGCGTCGGCGGCGGCGGGGCGAGCCCGGGCG
>JAQGIV010000147.1 GCA_028290945.1 Phenylobacterium sp.
ATCATGATCGAGCCGGTGAGCTGTCCGGAGGGCGCGTGCGCCGCCGCGGCCAGCAATGCGCCCACGATGATCACCGAGGAGATGGCGTTGGTGACCGCCATCAGCGGGGTGTGCAGCGCCGGCGTCACGCTCCAGACCACGTAGTAGCCCACGAAGATCGCCAGCACGAAGATGGCGAGCCGGAAGACGGTAGGGTCGACGGCTTCCATCGGAACCTCAGCTTGCAAGTTGCGGGTGGACGACCTTGCCGCCCCGGGTGACCAGCGCCGCCTTGAGGATCTCGTCCTCGTAGTCGGGGGCGAACTTGCCGTCCTTGTCGAGCAGCAGGGTCGCGAAGGCCATGAGGTTGCGGGCGTAGAGGTTCGAGGCGTCGGTGGCGATGCGGCCGGGCAGGTTGGGGATGCCCAGGATGGTCACGCCGTTCCTGGTGACCGCGGCCTCGCCGAGCTTGGCGCCCACCACATTGCCGCCCTGCTCGATGGCCAGGTCGACGATCACCGAGCCGGGCTTCATCGAGGCCACCTGGGCGGCGCTGACCAGCTTGGGCGCCGGGCGGCCGGGGATCAGGGCGGTGGTGATGACGATGTCCTGCTTGGCGATGTGGCCGGAGACGAGCTCGGCCTGCTTGGCCTGGTAGGCCTTGGACATTTCCTTGGCGTAGCCGGCGGCGGTCTCCGCGGCCTTGAACTCCTCGTCCTCGACGGCCACGAACTTGGCGCCCAGGCTCTCCACCTGCTCCTTGGTGGCGGGGCGCACGTCGGTGGCGGTGACCACGGCGCCCAGACGGCGGGCGGTGGCGATGGCCTGCAGGCCGGCGACGCCGACGCCCATCACGAACACCTTGGCGGCGGCCACCGTGCCGGCCGCGGTCATCATCATCGGCAGGGCGCGGCCGTAGGCTTCGGCCGCCTCGATCACCGCGCGGTAGCCGGCGAGGTTGGCCTGGGACGACAGCGCGTCCATCACCTGGGCGCGGGTGATGCGCGGCACGAACTCCATGGCGAAGGCGCTGGCGCCGGCCTTGGCCAGCGCGGCCACCACCGCCTTGTCCTGATGAGGATTGAGCAGGGCCGCGACGATTGCGCCCTTCTTCAGGGCGGCGATCTCGGCGTCGGCCGGCGCGCGCACGTGGAAGACGATGTCGGCCTTGGCGACCGCCTCCTTGGCGGTCTTGGCGAGGGTCGCGCCGGCGGCCTTGTAGTCGGCGTCGGGGTAGGAGGCGGCGAGGCCGGCGCCCGCCTCGACGGTGACGGAAAAGCCCGCGGCGATCAGCTTCTTGACCGTCTCCGGCACCGCGGCCACGCGGGTCTCGCCGGCGCGGCGCTCCTTGGTGACGGCGATCAGAGCCATGCCGCTAGATACCCCCGCGTCGATGCAGACGGCGGGACCATAGGAGCGCGACTCAGGGTCTGTCCAGCAAGGCGGACCGGCCCTCCCCGTTCACGGGGAGGATAAGGCTTAGTGCGCTGCGGCGCCTTGCGGCTTGTCGCGCAGCAGCAGGGTGCCCAGCGTGATCACCACGACCGCGGTGACCGCCGCGCCCATGAAGCCGGCGGCCGTGCAGAACCACAGCGTCAGCAGCAGCAACAGCGAGCCGATGTACAGCGAGCCCCACTTGGTCATGTTGTTGAACAGCGCGAAGGTCGAGACCTGCTCGGCGATGTCCATCTTGCCGCGGGTGTGATCGTGAGCCGCTCCGGCCATGGATTACTCTCTCTTGTGCAGTGCAACAGAAATGGAGGCAGGCGCTCCCTACACGAGGTTGCGCGCCCGCTCAAGCCGGGCGGTTCAGGGCGGCCATGCGGCCAATAGCGCGCGGATCGCGGCCACCAGGGCCAGCGGCTGGTCGATCATGATGTGGTGGTGTGAAGCCGGGATCTCGATCTCGATCATCCCGGCCGGGAAGGGCGAGGGCGCGCCGGCCTTGCGGTGCTCCACGATGCGGCTCTGCGCGCCGTAGATGTGCACCATCGGCGTCTTGACCTCGGTGGGGACCGCGCTGCCGCCCATCATCGAGCCTTCGCGGTCGAGCTTGCCCCACATGTTGGGATCGAAGCGCCAGGTCCAGCCCTCGCCGGAGCCGTCCGGCCCCTTTTCATTGTTCGGCAGCGGCGCGCGCTTGAGCGAGCGCCGGGCGATGAAGTCGGCGATGAACGGGTTGCCGGCCGGCTGCGGCGGCATCAGGCGGAAGCGGGCGAGCGCCGCCTCGATCGTCGGATAGACCCGGCTCGGGCGGTCGACGGTGGGGATGTTGCGCACCGCCTCCATCTGCGCCTGGCGCTTGGCCAGCTCCTCCGGCGGCGGGCCGAAGCCGGTGTCGACCATGATCGCGGCGTGCATCCGCTCGGGGTGCTGCGCGGCGGCGAAGAACACCTGGCCGCCGCCGAACGAGTGGCCGATGTAGATCGGCTTGCGGCCACCCTCGTAGAGGCCGACCGCGCGGGCCACGGCCTCGGCGTCCTCGGCGAAGTCGGAGAAGGCGTAGCGCTCGCGCCAGTCCGAGGCGCCCATGCCGGCCAGCGACATGGAGGCCACCCGGTAGTCGGCCGCGAAGAACGGCGCGATGAAGCTCCACCAGTCGGCATGCGCCGAGTTGCCGTGCACGAACAGCAGGCCGGGCTTGCCGATCTCGCCCCAGGTCAGGACCTCGAGCTTGGACCCCAGGCTTTCCACGAAGGTCCGCTCCGGCTGATCGGCGATGGCGTCCTTGAACCACTGCGGCGCAGGCGGCTCGGCGCCGTGGTAGGCGGCCAGCGGCGCCTGCACCTCCGGCGGCAGCTCGCCGGGCTCCGCATGGATCGGGCGGTCGTCGTAGGTCTCGCGCGCGGCCTTCGGCTGTTCGGCAACTTCGTCGGCCATGCACTCGCGTCCTGACTTCGGTCGCGACGTGACTAACAACCGTTTGAAAAATGGCAAGCGGAAGGTGGGTCGGCGCTCACGCCGGCGGCCGGTAGTCACGCTGCACGTGACCCTTGAGCTGCGCCTCGGTGAACCACACCGGCTTGGTCTTCATGGCCACGAACAGCGGGGTCTGGTCGGCGTAGTGGGGCGAGGTCTCGTCGAGCGTCGCCGAGCCGAACTGGTGGATGCTGCGCGAGGTGAGGTGGCCAGCCTTGTCCCAGCTGACGAACATCACATAGGTGTCGCCGGCGAGCGCATGCAGCCGGCCGTCCGGATCGGGCCGGCCGTAGACCGCGCGGTAGACGTCGGGCGCGCCGTCGATGGCCAGGTCGAGCTTGCCGCGGCGGATGCGGTTCACCTCGCCCCACGCCGGATCGATGCGCCCGAAGTGCGTCTTGAGGTCGGCCATGGCCGCCTTGAGCGCGGCGATCGGCGAGCCGCCGGGGTTCTGGTTGATGCGGGTCAGGGTCAGCACCGCCAGCGCCGCCCCGCGGCTGTTCACGTCGGTGCGCAAGTCCCAGCCCTTCAGCACCGCCTGGGCGGCCGCCAGGTCGGCGTCGCCGTTCGGGTTCAAGGCCAGCAGCGCCGCGATGCCTTTGCCGATGTCGGACTGGCGGCTGTAGGCCAGGTCGTACTTGTAGGCGTTGAACTTGGCCGCGGTGATCGCGCGGTCCTGGGCGTAGGTCTCCAGCACCCGGTAGGCGCGGTTGGTCATGTTGGTCTGGACGCCCATCCACTTGGGGTAGGCCTCCGGCTTCAGGTCGTCGGCCGGCTCGGTGGCGCGGAACGGGGTGTTGTTGGAGTTGAACACCAGGGCCGACTTGGGATTCCACAGCTGCGGCAGCTGCGCGAAGGGGACCTCCCGGGTGGGGATCAGGTCGGAGCGGTCGCCGGGGACCACGCCGGACCAGTCGAAGCCGTCTTTCCGCACCGGGATGCGGGCGTTGTAGACGTAGCCGACATTGCCCTTCTCGTCGGCGTAGACGTAGTTGATCGAGGGCAGGACCTGCAGCGACATGGCCGCCTTCCACTCGGCCAGCGACGTGGCCTTATCGAGCGCCAGATACTGCTGCGGCTGGCGCACCTCACCCATGCCGGCGTAGCGGACGGCGAAGACGCCGTGGTCGGTGCGCACCACCGGGCCGTGGACCGAGCGCAGCACCTCGCGGCTGACCGTGTCGAAGCCGCCGTCCGGCCGCTTCACCTTGATCTGCACCCTGCGCGTCTCGAGGTCCTTCCAGGCGCCGTCGAGGCGGTACTGGCCTGGATTGGCCGGGTTGAGGGTCAGGGCGTAGACGTCGACCAGGTCGGGATTGTTGACCGTGTTGGCCCAGCCCAGATGGGCGTTGTGGCCGTGCAGCATGAACGGCGCGCCGGGGAAGAAGCCGCCGGCCACGTGCCAGCCTTCCCCGCTCTGCACCACCGCCTCGTACCAGGCCACCGTGCCGGTATAGGGTTGGTGGGAGTTGACCAGCAGCCGGGTCGCGCCGTCCACCGAACGGGCGGGCCCGACCGCCAGGCCGTTGGAGCCGGTGGGCAGCTTGTCGTCGATCGCGGCGACCTTGGTGGGCTTCATCAGGTTCCGGAAGGCGCCGTCGAGGCCGTAGAAGGTCGGGCCGTTGAACACGAAGCCGGCCTCCAGATCCTGGCCGCGGAACGGTTTGAAGCCGGCCGGCAGCTTCTCCGGATGTTTCCGCGCATAGGCGTTCACGCCATCGGCGTAGGCCTGCAGCACGCCGCGCACATGGGCCGGGACCTTGCGGGCGTAGTCGCGGTCGATGGCGCCCCAGACGTCCTGCAGCTGGACGAGGTAGTCGCTGTCGACGCCGGTCGGTCCCTGCAGGGTCGCGAGCTGGCCGCGGGCGGTGAGCGTGCCCAGCACCAGGGTCGCCAGGTCGTCCTCCGCCTGCGCATAGCCCAGCCCATAGGCGGCGTCGGCGTCGGTGCGGCCCAGGATGTGCGGCACGCCCCAGTCGTCGCGCCGGATGCGCACGTCGTGGCCCGGCTTCGGCGCGGCCTGCGCGGTCGCGGCCAGCAGCGCCAGCGCGAGGCCAAGCCCCGCGGTTGTCTTGAAGCCCATGAACGACCCTCCCGTTTGGCGGGTCAATAAGCACTGTCCGGCGCCGGGGAGAAGGCCCGCTGGCCTTGGTGGGCGAGACACGGCAGCTTGGCGGCCGCGATGGGGAGATAGCCGATGCGTCCGAACCGCCTGCGCCAGGTCTGGGCCGAGGGCCGCGCCGTGCTGAACGGCTGGTGCGGCATCGGCTCGGCCTTCACTGCCGAGACCCTGGCCCGCCAGGGCTGGGACAGCATCACCATCGACGGCCAGCACGGGCTGATCGGCTACGCCGAGATGCTGGCCATGCTGCAGGCGGTCGCCGCCACCGAGGCCGGGACGCTGGTGCGGGTCTCCTGGAACACTCCGGGCGAGATCATGCGGGCGCTGGACGCCGGCGCCGACGGGGTGATCTGCCCGATGATCAACAACCGCCAGGAATGCGAGGCCTTCGTGCGCGCCTGCCGCTATCCGCCCGACGGCTACCGCAGCTTCGGCCCGACGCGGGCGGCGCTGGTGCATGGCGCGGACTACGCCGGCGGCGCCAACGCCCATGTGCTGGCCTTCGCCATGATCGAGACCGCCGAGGGGCTGGAGAAGGCCGACGAGATCTGCGCCACGCCCGGCCTCGCCGGCGTCTACATCGGGCCGTCCGACCTGTCGCTGGCGCTGGGCGGCCCGCCGACCCAGGACTCCGAAGACCCCCTGCGGCTGGCGGCTTTCGACAAGATCCTGGCGGCCTGCCAGCGGGCGGGCGTGAAGGCCGGGGTCCACACCACCAGCGTCGCCTATTCGCAAGCCATGCTGGCGCGCGGCTTCGACCTGGTGACCGTCGGCGCCGACACCCGCTACCTGGCCGCCGGGCGCGGCGAGGTCAGCGAGATGCGCAAGTGGCAGCAGAACCTCTCCCCCCAGCGAAGCTGAGAGGGGAGAGGGCAGGGAGAGGGGCGGCGCAGGACGCGGAATATCACTCGGGATTCAGCCAGCGTCATGGCGGCGCAGCTTTGGTCTGGGACACGCCGAGCCACCCCTCTCCCGGCCTCTCCCCTCTCGCTTCGCGGGGGGAGAGGGGCGCTACAGCTTCTGGGTCGCCAGCAGCAGCGAGGTCTCGGTCGCGGCGATGCCGTCGATGGTGCGGATCTGGTCCAGGGTGCGGCTGAATTCCGACAGCGTCGCGGTGTCGAGCTCGGCCACCAGGTCCCAGCGGCCGTTAGTGGTGTGGATGGCCGCCACCTCTGGCAGGCCGCGCAGCGCCTGGGTGACGGCGCGGCTGCGTTCGCCCTCGATGGCGATGGTCATTATGGCGCGGACCCGATTGTCCTCCAGCTCGGCGCGGGTGCGAACGGTGAAGGCCTGGATGACGCCGGTGGCCTGCAGCCGGGCGACGCGGTTCTGCACCGTGCCGCGAGACACCTTCAGCTTCTTGGCCAGCGAGGCCGCCGAATCGCGGGCGTCGGCGCGCAGCAGGCCGAGCAGCCTGTGGTCGAGGTCGTCCATCGTATCGCCAATTTCATCTGACGAAACGCCAGATCATGGCGCATATCTTAGCAGCTTTGAGGCTTTTCGCTAGCACTGCCGAGGAGGAGGCTGAAGGCCCAGTTCGTTTCACATTCGAGGCGCGTGATGTCCGACCGGCCGCTCTACCTGATGACCGATCCGGCGTGCTTCGACGTCTGCTACCAGATCAATCCCTGGATGCGGCCCGACGCCTGGCGGGCCGATCCGCGCCGCGCCCTGGCGGCGGCCAAGGACGCCTCGGCCGAGTTGCGGCGCGCCCTGCAGGATCTGGGCGCCGAGGTCGAGACCATCGGCGCGGTCCAGGGCCTGCCTGACCTGGTGTTCCCGGCCAACGCCGCCATCGTGCTGGACGGCCGGGCGCTGCTGGCTCGCTTCCGGCACCCCGAGCGGCAGGGCGAGGAGGCCGTGCTGCGCGAGGTGTTCACCCGGCTGAAGCGCCGCGGCCTGGTGCACGACATCGTCGATTTCCCGGACGGCGTCTTCCAGGAGGGCGCGGGCGACGCGATCTGGGACGCCGACCGCAAGCTGTTCTGGGCCGGCCACGGGCCGCGCTCCAGCCGCGCCGCGCTGGCGGTGATCGCACGCGCGTTCGGCCAGGAGGTGGTGGGCCTCGAGCTCGCCTCGGAGCGCTACTACCACCTCGACACCTGCTTCTGCCCGCTGGCCGGCGGCAAGCTGCTCTACTATCCGGCGGCCTTCACGCCCGCCGCGTTGGCCACCATCCGCCTGCGCGTGCCCGAGGTGCAGCGTATCGAGGCGACCGACGAGGAGGCGCAGGCCTTCTGCGTCAACGCCGTCAACCAGGGCA
Organism: Phenylobacterium sp.; assembly: GCA_028290945.1. Classification (GTDB taxonomy): domain Bacteria; phylum Pseudomonadota; class Alphaproteobacteria; order Caulobacterales; family Caulobacteraceae; genus Phenylobacterium. The sequence continues at coordinate 7,284 of JAQGIV010000147.1, forward strand.
GCCGCATCGTCATGGCCCGCGCGCCCGACAGCCTGAAGCGCAAGCTGACCGCCCGCGGCTACACCATCGCCGAGGTCGACCTCGCGCCCTTCATCCTGTCCGGCGGCGCCGCCTACTGCATGACCTTGCGCCTCGACCGGCAGAGCCATCCCGAACGCGCCATCATCGCCGCGGAGTAGCCCACATGAACGACCTCGCCCTCGAACGCCGCTCGCTGACCGCCGGCTACATCGCCGTGGAGGCCGAGTACGGCGCCAAGAACTACAAGCCGCTGGACGTGGTGTTGACCCGCGGCTCCGGCGTCCACGTCTGGGATGTGGAGGGCCGCCGCTACCTCGACTGCCTGTCGGCCTATTCGGCGGTCAACCAGGGCCACTGCCATCCGAAGATCCTGGAGGCCATGGTCGAGCAGGCCGGGCGGCTGACGCTCACCTCGCGGGCCTTCCGCAACGACCAGCTGGCGCCGTTCTACGAGGAGCTCTGCGCGCTGACCAACTCGCACAAGGTGCTGCCGATGAACTCCGGCGCCGAGGCCGTGGAGACGGCGCTGAAGGTGGCGCGCAAGTGGGGCTACGAGGTCAAGGGCGTGCCGGACGGCCAGGCCGAGATCATCGTCTGCGACGGCAACTTCCACGGCCGCACGGTGGCCATCGTCGGCTTCTCCACCGACCCGCAGTCGCGCGGCGGCTTCGGCCCCTTCGCGCCGGGCTTCAAGGTGGTTCCGTTCGGCGACGCGGACGCCCTGGAAGCGGCGATCGGGCCCAACACCGTGGCCTTCCTGGTGGAGCCGATCCAGGGCGAGGCGGGCGTGATCATCCCGCCGGCCGGCTACCTCAAGCGGGCCCGCGAGCTGTGCACGCAGCACGGCGTGATCCTGATCCTCGACGAGATCCAGACCGGCCTTGGCCGCACCGGCAAGCTGCTGGCCGAGGAGCACGAGGGGATCGAGGCGGACCTGACGCTGATCGGCAAGGCGCTGTCCGGCGGCTTCTATCCGGTGTCGGCGGTGCTCTCGAACTCGGAGGTGATGAGCGTCCTCCACCCCGGCGAGCACGGCTCGACCTTCGGCGGCAATCCGCTGGCCTGCGCGGTGGCGCGTGCGGCGCTGAAGGTGATCGTCGAAGAGGGCCTGGTGGAGAACGCCGCCCAGGTCGGCGCGCGGCTGAAGGGGAGCCTGGAAGCGCTGGCCGCGCCCTCGGTGAAGGAGATCCGCGGCCGCGGCCTGATGATCGCCGTGGAGCTGCACCCCGACGCCGGCGGCGCGCGGCGGGTGTGCGAGGCGCTGCAGGCGCGCGGCCTGCTGGCCAAGGAGACCCACGACCACACCATCCGCATCGCCCCGCCGCTGATCCTGACGCCGGAGCAGGCCGACTGGATCGCGGAGCAGTTCGCGGGCGTGCTCTGATCTCCGAGCACCCCTCCCCCTTGCGGGGAGAGGGCTATGCTACTTCGCCCCCACCGCCGTCTTCGCGACCGCCGCCGGCGCGGGCAGCGGCTCGCCCTTGGCCTGGCTGATCAGGAAGGCGCGGACGTCCTCCACGTCCTTGGGCGTCAGGAACTTCGAGAAGCTGACCATGCCGTTGTGGGCGCGCACGCCCTGGATCACCACCGAGTTGAAGTTGTCGGGGGTGGTGATCATCGGCGAGCGCTTGAGGTCCGGCAGCCAGGAGCCGGTGGCGTTGGCGCCGTGGCAGACCTGGCAATTGTTGTTGAACACCACATAGCCGTGCGCCTTGTCGCCGGTGGTGGTGACGCCGGTGAGGTCGAGCGGCGGCAGCTGGTTGATCTTGAACGGCGGGGCGGTGGCCTTGCCGCCGAGCTTGAAGACCAGCAGCCGGCCGGGGAGCCGCGGCCGGGTCGGCAGCAGCGAGGGCGCCGAGACCTGGCCGCCGCCGCCCGAGCCCACCATCAGGGCCACATATTGCTCGCCGGCGATCTCATAGGTCATCGGCGCGGCGATCACGCCGTTGCCGGTGCTGTAGCTCCAGAGCTGTGTCCCCTTGGCGGCGTCATAGGCATAGAGCTGGCCTTCCGCCGCGCCCTGGAACACCAGGTTGCCGCCGGTGGAGAGCACGCCCGCGTTCCAGAAATAGGGCCGCGGCACGGTCCAGACGGGCTTCTGGGTCACCGGGTCCCAGGCGATCAGCCAGCCCTTGATCATGGCGGCCAGCTGCTTGGCCTGTTCGGGCGTGGTGGGGCCGGCGTTGGCCAGCAGGTTGACCCCCAGGTTCCAGCCGCCGGGCTTGTAGACGAAGTTCGGATCGGCCTGGAAGGCGAACGGCATGGACTGGGCCGGGATATAGACCAGGCCGGTCTTGGGGCTGAACGACATGGGGTGCCAGTTGTGGGCGCCCAGCGGCGCGGGCATCTGCAGCTCGACGCTCGACTTGTAGCGCGCCGAGGGGTTCTCCACCGGCCGGCCGGTGGCGATGTCGATGCTGGAGGCCCAGGTCACCGGCACGAAGGGCTTGGCCGAGATGAGCTTCCCGTTGGTGCGGTCGAGCACGTAGAAGAAGCCGTTCTTGGGCGCCTGCATCAGCACCTTGGTGGGCTTCCCGGCGATCGTCAGGTCGGCGAGGATCATCGGCTGGACGGCGGAATAGTCCCAGCTCTCGCCGGGGTTCACCTGGTAGTGCCAGACGTACTCGCCGGTGTCGGCCTTCACCGCCACGATGGACGAGACGAACAGGTTGTCGCCCTTGCCGCCGGAGCGGTCCTGCTGGTTCCAGGGCGTGCCGTTGTCGACGCCGAAATAGATCATGTCGAGCTGCGGGTCGTAGACCATGGCGTCCCAGACGGTGCCGCCGCCGCCCACCAGCTTCCAGGCGCCCTCGGGCCAGGTGGCCGCCGCCTTCTCCTTCAGCACCTTGTCGGAGGCCTCGCCGTCCGGCGCGCCGGTGGGGTTGGGCAGGGTGTAGAAGCGCCAGACCTTCTTGCCGGTGGCCGCGTCATAGGCGGTGACGTAGCCGCGCACGCCGTATTCGGCGCCGGAGTTGCCGATCAGCACCTTGTCCTTCACCACGCGCGGCGCCTGGGTGATGGTGAAGGGCTTGCCGGGATCGGTGGTCTGCTCGGACCAGACGACGTGGCCGTCCTTGGCGTCCAGCGCGATCAGCCGGCCGTCGAGGGCGCCGACATAGACGCGGCCCTTCCACACCGCGACGCCGCGGTTCACCACATCGCAGCAGGCGTCGAAGCCCTTCTTGCCGTCGACCTTGGGGTCGTAGGACCAGATCGGCTTGCCGGTGGCCGCGTCGAAGGCGAACACCTTGGACCAGGCGGTGGTGGTGTAGAGCACGCCGTCGACCACCAGCGGCGTCGCCTCCTGGCCGCGGTCGGTGTCGAACTGGGCGTACCAGGCGAGGCCGAGCTGGCCGACGTTGCCGGCGTTGACCTTGTCGAGCGGCGAGAAGCGCTGCTCCGAATAGCCCTTGCCGTAGGAGACCCACTCGCCGTTGGTGTCGGCCGCCGCGATCCGCGCGCCGTCGACATTGCCGCCGCCGCCCGCCTTGTGACAGGCCGCGAGTCCGACCGCCAAGGCCAGAACCAGTCCGAGCTTGATGAGACGCATGGCAACCCTCCCCGGCCTCTTAGCGTGGCCTTGGGCGAGAGTTAGGCCTGGACCGGCTCGGCGGGCAAGCGCTCCGCGGCGTCAACCAGCAGCGGCGCGATGCGATCGGCGGCGGCGGCCAGGTCGGCCGGCGTGACGCCGGCCATCTCGATCGTGGCCAGCGAGGCCCGCGCGTCCTTCTTGCCGGAGCGGCGGTAGGCGGGGTCGTAGTGCAGCTCGATCAGGGCGGCGGCCAGGGCTTCGAACGCGCCGGCCGCCGCCAGCGCCCGCCATTCCACCAGCCGCTTGCGGCCCGGCCGGTCGGGCACTCGGGCCAGGACGTCGTCGAGGGCGGCGGGGTCCTCAGTGATCTCGCGGTAGGCGGCGACGGAGTAGCGGGCGCGGGCCTCGGCCGGCGCGGAGAGCGTGATGCGGGGCGCGGCCTCCATGCGCTTCCACAGCGCCGGTGGAATCATCCGCTGGCCGATCTTGCTCGACTCGGCCTCGACCAGGACCGGGCGTGTTGGGTCCAGTGCGTCGATGGCCGCCAGCAGCCGGCTCTCGAACATCTTCTGGCTGGGCTGCGGCCGGCCGGGAATGCCGCCGAACAGCGAGCCGCGGTGGACGGCCAGGCCCTCCAGGTCCAGCGTCTGGACGCCGCGCTCGGCCGCCAAACCCAGCAGCTCGGTCTTGCCGGCGCCGGTCGGGCCGTCCAGCAGCACCAGGCGGTGCGGCAGCTCGGCGTCGTAGAGCCTGGCCGACACATGATGACGATAGGTCTTGTAGCCGCCGGCCAGCACCGCGGTGCGCCAGCCCACCTGGCTGAGGATGGTGGCCATGGCGTTGGACCGCTGGCCGCCCCGCCAGCAGTAGATCAGCGGGCGAAAGCCGCCGCCCTGGTCCTTCAGCGCGGTCTCCAGGTGGCGCGCGACGTTGCGGGCGATGTAGGCGGCGCCGATGCGGCGGGCCTGGAAGCGGCTCTCCTGGACGTAGATGGTCCCGACCTCGGCGCGCTCCGCGTCGGTCAGCACCGGCAGGTTCACCGCGCCCGGCGCATGGTCCTCGGCGAATTCGGCGGGGCTGCGCGCGTCGATGACCATGTCGAAGGCCGCCAGCCTCGCCGGGTCGGCCGTCTCTAGAACCTCGATCGCCACGCCTGGAACTCGCCCTTCCGCTCCGCTCCCGCCTATATTGGACCCATGAGCCCGCTCGACCAAAGCCCCGCGCCCGCCACGCCCCGACTAACTTCCCTTGCGCACGGCGGCGGCTGCGGCTGCAAGATCGCGCCTGCCGTGCTGCAGGACATCCTCAAGGCCATGCCGGCCGCGGCCAATTTTCCGAACCTGCTGGTGGGGACCGAGACCTCCGACGACGCGGCGGTGTGGAAGCTCAACGACGCCCAGGCCCTGGTGGCCACCACCGACTTCTTCATGCCGGTGGTGGACGACCCCTTCGACTTCGGCCGCATCGCGGCGACCAATGCGCTGTCCGACGTCTACGCCATGGGCGGCACGCCGATCCTGGCCCTGGCCATCGTCGGCATGCCGATCGGCCAGCTGTCGCCGGAGATCATCGGCCAGATCCTGGCGGGTGGGGCGAGCGTCTGCGCCGCGGCGGGCGTGCCGGTGGCGGGCGGCCATTCCATCGACTCGGTCGAGCCGATCTACGGCCTGGTGGCCCTGGGCCTGGTGCATCCGGACAAGGTGCTGACCAACCGCGGCGCGCGGGCCGGCGACGTGCTGATCCTCACCAAGCCGCTGGGGGTGGGCGTCTATAGCGCCGCCTTCAAGCAGGAGCGTCTCGACGCCGAGGGCTATGCCGCGATGATCGCGTCCACGACCCAGCTCAATGCGGTGGGCGGCCAGCTGGGCGACCAGGCGGGGGTGCATGCGGTCACCGACGTCACCGGCTTCGGCCTGCTGGGCCATGCGCTGGAGATGGCGCGCGGCTCGGGCCTGACGGTAGAGCTTTCGGTCGCCGCCGCGCCGCTGCTGCCAGGCGTCGAGGCCCTGGCGCAGGCCGGCGTGCGCACCGGCGCCTCGACCCGCAACTGGGCGAGCTATGGCGGCGACGTGGACGGCGCGGAGGGCCTGCCGGACTGGCGGCGCGACCTCATGACCGACCCGCAGACCAGCGGCGGCCTGCTGATCGCCGTGGCGGCGGATCGGGCCGAGGCCGTGCTGGATCTCGTCCGTCGCGAAGGCTTCGGCCGGGCCGCGGTGGTGGGCCGCATGGCGCAGGGCGCGCCCAGGGTCCGCCTCACGCCGTGAACCTTCACCGCGCGCGCGGGTTCATCGAGCGGCCTGAGACGGAGAACGAGATGCGCTTGCAGCTGTTCGGGGCGACCATCCTGGCGCTGGCCATGGCCTCGGCCGCCGCGGCCGAGCCAGTGCGGCCCGGCGAACAGCAGGGCCTGGGCCTCACGGGCCCCGAGGTGCCGCCGCTGCTGCGTGAGGCGCGCGCCAATCCCTATGCCTTGCCGGCCAGCCAGGACTGTCCCGGCGTGCTGGCCCAGATCTCCGCCCTCGACGAGGTGCTGGGCCCTGACCTCGACGCCCCGGCCACGACCCAGGCGCGCAACGGTCCCGACGTGATGGCGGGCGTGCGCGCCATCCTGCCCTATGGCGGGGTGATGCGGATGTTCACCGGGGCCGGCCGCCGTGAGAAGGCCCTGACCCAGGCGGCGCTGGCCGGCTGGGAGCGGCGCGGCTTCCTGAAGGGCGTGGCGCGCAACCTCGGCTGCGAAGGATTCGGCCCCGCCGTCGTGCGCGGCGAGCCCGCCGCCACCGTCGAACCGACGGGCCCGCGTTAACCCCTGACTCAGGCTTCCGAAACCCCGCCTTTACCCCTGACCTGTATCAATTCGCGACAAGTCAGAGCCGCTCCGAACCTGAGAGATGGCCGATCAAGGTGGTGCTTTCGCGATGTCAAAGACGGTGCTGGTCGTCGACGACGACCCTACCCAACGACGGCTGATCCAGGCGGTCCTCGAGCGCGAGGGCTTCGCCGTGGCGCATGCCGAAAGCGGCGACGAAGCGATCAAGCGCCTGACCACCGGCGGCGCGGCCGACGTCATCCTTCTGGACCTCGTCATGCCCGGCACGTCGGGCCTCGACACCCTGAAGGAGCTGCGTGCGCGCAGCTTCGCCCAGCCGGTGATCGTGGTCACCGCCACCGGCGGCATCGACACCGTGGTGCAGGCCATGCAGGCCGGCGCCCTGGACTTCTTCGTCAAGCCCGCGGCGCCCGAGCGGATCATCGTCTCGATCCGCAATGCGCTGTCCATGGGCGACTTGCGCGGCGAGGTCGACCGGCTGAAGAAGCACGCCAACGGCCGCACCACCTTCGACGACCTGATCGGCGCCTCGCCGGCCATGGTCATGGTCAAGCGGCTGGGCGAGCGGGCGGCGAAATCCTCGATCCCCATCCTGATCACCGGCGAGAGCGGGGTCGGCAAGGAGGTCATCGCGCGCGCCGTGCACGGCTCGTCCGAGCGGGCCGGCAAGCCGTTCGTGGCGGTGAACTGCGGCGCGATCCCCGAGAACCTGGTGGAATCCATCCTGTTCGGCCACGAGAAGGGCAGCGTCACCGGCGCCCACGAAAAGCACCTGGGCAAGTTCCAGGAGGCCAACGGCGGCACCCTGTTCCTGGACGAGGTGGGCGAGCTGCCCCTCGACATCCAGGTCAAGCTGCTGCGCGCCCTGCAGGAGAGCGAGATCGATCCGGTCGGATCGAAGCGGTCCGTGAAGGTCGATGTGCGCATCGTCTCGGCGACCAACCGCGACCTGACCCAGGCGGTGGCCGAGGGGCGTTTTCGAGAAGATCTGTTCTATCGCCTGAACGTCTTCCCGGTGGAGGCGCCCAGCCTGCGCGAGCGCAAGGAGGACGTGCCGGCCCTGGTCGAGCACTTCGTGCGCCGCTTCAACGTGGAAGAGGGCAAGTCGGTGGTGGGCGCGGCGCCCGAGACCCTGGCCTGCCTGAGCGCCTTCGACTGGCCGGGCAACGTGCGCCAGCTGGAGAACGCGGTCTATCGGGCCATCGTGCTGGCCGACGCGCCCTATCTGCAGCCCTATGACTTCCCAGCGATCAGCGGCGTCGCGGCGCCTGCGCCGGAGATGCCGGCCGCGACGACGGCCGCCCATGCGCCGATGGCCGCCATGCCGCCCACCGTCGGCGAGATGATGGCCGCCATGCCCAAGGACGCGCCGGTGCGCATCCTCGACGACCGCGGCCACCTGCGCACCCTGGAGGAGATCGAGCGCGACCTCATCCAGCACGCCATCGAGGTCTATGCCGGCCACATGAGCGAGGTGGCCCGCCGCCTCGGCATCGGCCGCTCCACCCTCTACCGCAAGGTCCGCGAGCAGGGCCTCGACGGCCTGATCAAGCCCGCCGAGGGCGATGCCGACGCCCAGGATGAAGTCGCCGCCTAGCCCGGCTTCTTCTCGAAGGCGGCGCTGATGGTGATCGTCGTCTCGTCGCTGACGATGGGCGCATATTTGCCCAGGCCGAAGTCCGAGCGCTTGACCATGCCCTGCGCCTTGAAGCCCAGGGTCGGGACCTTGCTGAAGGCGTTGGGGCCGGCGCCGTTGAAGGTGACGTCGAGCACCACCGGCCGGGTCACCCCATGGATCGTCAGATCGCCGGCCACCTTGGCGGTGCGCGGCCCGGTGCGGGTCACCGCCGTGGATACGAACCGCATCGACTTGAATTTCGCCTGGCCGAAGAACTCGTCGGACAGCAGCTCCCCGTTCAGCTCGCGGTTGGTGGTCTCCAGGGTCGCCACCGGCACGCGCACCTCGAGCCTGGCGGCGGTGAGGGTCTTCGGATCGATCGTCAGCGCGCCGGTCGCCCCGGGGAAGGTCCCCCAGAATTCGGTGAAGCCCATGTGGACGGTCGAATAGCGGACCAGGGTCTCCTTGCTGTCGATCGCATAGGTCCCGGGGGCGATCGCCTCGGGACCGATCTGCGGCGGCAGCGTGTCTTGGCCGCGGGCGGCGGTCGAGGCGACCGCGGCGGCAAGCGCGGCGGCCATCAGCAAGCTGGATTTCATCGGGTCCCTTGAGCGGTTCGCGTGGCGCGGAAGCGGCCAACGGCCTAGCTTGTGGAACGGCCGAGGCGGCGAAGTCCTGACGGGCCTCTGAAAAGCTCTGAAGACTTCTGAAGCGCCGTCAGAGCCCAGACGAACGGTGGTACCCGGCCGTGATGAGCGCTCCCGACCCTCACCCGCTGCGCATCGGCGACTGGCGCCTCGACCCGGCCGCCGGCCAGATCTCGCGTGGCGGCGAGGTGGTGCGGCTGGGGGCGCGCACCCTGCGGCTGCTGCTGGATCTGGCCGAGCACGCCGGCCAGGTGGTCTCCATCGACGACCTGCTGGACCGGGTGTGGGCCGGCGTCATCGTCACCCCGGATTCGGTCTATCAGGCGGTGGCGGCGCTGCGCCGCCTGCTGGGCGACGATCCCAAGCGACCCCGCTACATCGCCAATGTGCCGCGGCTCGGCTACCGCATGGTGGCCAAGGTCGGGCCGTGGACGGACGAGCCGCCGGCGGCCGGGCCCGCGCGGGCCGCGCGGCGCGTGCTGGTGGCGGGGAGCATCCTCTCGGCCGCCGCGGTCGGCGGCCTGTTGATCTACGGCCAGATGGCCCGCGCCCGACACGTCCCTCCGCCGCCGAAGCCGGCTGCCTCGATCGGCGTGCTGACCTTCCTCGACATGACCGACACCATGGACAACCAGCCGCTCACCGAGGACCTCACCGAGGCGGTGGTCGACCGGCTGAGCCAGAACCCGGCGCTGCGCACGCCCGGCCCGCGGTCGTCCTTCAGCCTGCGCGGCAAGCATCTCAGCCTGACCGAGGCGGCCAGGCGGCTGGGCGTCGCCTATGTGGTGGACGGCAGCGTCCACTCGGCGCCCCTGGGGGCGCCACACGGCTATCGCGTCACCGCCCGCCTGGTGCGCGGCGACACCGGCTTCGTGGTCTGGTCGCAGAGCTACGATCGCTCGAAGGCGGATATGCCGGAGGTGGCCGGGGCGATCGCGGGGGACGTGGGCCAGGCGCTGGCGGTCGCGAATCGGGGAAAGTGAGCTGACTGGCAATAAGAGCCAGCCTTCGATTCTGTTCTCGTCCTCGCGGCACGACGAACCGGCCGGGGACATTGATTTAGCCGTATGGTTCCTGTTTTGTTTCGTGCTAGCTTGGCCGTGGTGTCACGGTCGATGAGGGCCATGTGATTGAGCTGAATAGGCGTGCGCTGATCACACGTGTGGGCGCGGGTGCATTGGCGACGAGCCAGCTAGTTCGGGGCGAGCCGGCTTCAGCAGCTCTTGATCCCAAGAGTGCTCCTGAGCAGATGCTCTACTGCACTACTCGCATTATCTGCAGCGGCGCTGCTGGCAGTTGGAGAGGCACTGGTTTTATTTACAGCTTCCAGACGGGGGAAGCGCGCGTGCCTGTTCTCATTACGAACAAGCACGTTGTGAATGGAGCTGAGACCGTAGCTATCAGGCTCCACACGAACTCCAAGTCATCCGGCGCGCCAGACGGCAATGCGAGCATTTTGGTCGCGAACGACACGAGCGGCTCTTGGGTTCGGCACCCTGATCCTAATGTAGACCTCTGCGCGCTTCCAATTAACCCGGTACTGTCTGCCGTTCGGCCTGCCCCGTTTATTCGGGCGCTCGATGCAAGCTTGGTGCCGTCGGACGCGCAGTTGGCAGAGCTCGATGCGCTGGAAGATGTGTTGATGGTCGGATATCCGATCGGACTCTCCGACGAAGCCAATAATTACCCGCTACTCAGGAGGGGTATCACAGCTTCACCACCCGCCGCCGATTTTGACGGCCGGAAGATGTTCGTGATCGACGTCGCTTGCTTCCCAGGATCATCCGGATCGCCAGTATTCCTATTCAACCATGGGGCATATGCTACGCGTAGCGGAACAGTCATCGGTGAGCGCGCCCTGCTTCTAGGAATATTGTTTGCCGGACCTCAGTATCGACCTGACGGATCCATTGAAATTCGCGAGATTCCGACGAGGTCAGTCGCTGTTCCCTCAATCGAGATGATGACGAATTTGGGCTTTGTAATCAAAGCGGCAGAACTTCAGCCTCTTTGGCTAGCCATCGTCCAACACTATAATCTCTAGTCACCTCGGCGGGCCCTCAGCGATCCTGCTTCCGCCGGCGAAACGGCTTGCGCTGCAGCCCCGTCTTCTCGCCCTTGGCCTTGGCGGCGATTTCCTTGAGCTTGACGGTCTGCAGGGCCGACAGCGCCTCGCCCGGCGCGCCCTTCTCCGGGTCGCCGAAGGCGCGGCCGAAGGTCTTCACGCGGTCTTCCACGGACCCCAGGAATTCGCCCTCCCAGTCGGAGAGCTTGACCCCGGCGCGCTCGGCCATGCTGCGGGCGCGTTTCAGGGCGTTCAGCGCGGCCCGCTTGGCCTGCGCCTTCCGGTCTGGCGGCTTGCGGTTCAAATCTCTCCGATGGCGGAGAGGTAGAGGTCCAGCAGGGCCTCCTCCTCCTGGCGCTTGGCGCGGTCGATCTTGCGGATGCGGACCACCTTGCGCAGGGTCTTCACGTCGTAGCCGTTGCCCTTGGCCTCGGCGAAGACTTCCTTGATCTGCTCGGCGACCTCGGCCTTCTCGGTCTCGAGGTTCTCGATGCGCTCGACGATGCTCTTCAGCTGCGCCTGGGCGGTGGAGTTGAGCACGTCGATGTTCGAGCTGTCGTCGGCCATGGTGGGCTAAAGCCTCATACGAGTCGGGAAGGTTACGGAAGCGCGCGACCCTAGCGGTGGGCCGGCGCGGAGTCATGACCCCTTGAACCTTCGCCTGTGGACAGCCGTTGAGACCCATCGACGCGGAGTGCTCCACCATGTCCGAAACCGCCCGGCGCCGGCCCACCGAGGCCGAAGCCGAAGCCGCCGTGCGCACCCTCATCGAATGGGCCGGCGACGACCCGGACCGCGAGGGCCTGCGCGAGACGCCGGCCCGGGTGGCGCGCGCCTACCGCGAGCTGTTCGCCGGCTACGAGAGCGACCCGCGCGCCTATCTGGAGCGCACCTTCGACGAGGTCGGCGGCTATGACGAGCTGGTGCTGCTGCGCGACATCCCGGTGGTCAGCTTCTGCGAGCACCACATGCTGCCGTTCCTGGGCCGCGCCCACGTCGGCTACCTGCCCTCCAACCGGGTGGTCGGCATCTCCAAGCTGGCGCGCGTGGTGCACGGCTTCGCGCGGCGGCTGCAGATCCAGGAGAAGCTGACCGCCGAGATCGCCGAGGCGATCCAGGACATCCTGCGGCCCAAGGGCGTTGGCGTGGTGATCGTCTCCGAGCACAGCTGCATGACCATGCGCGGGGTCAACACGCCGGGCGCGCGGCTGACCACCAGCCACCTGATGGGCGAGGTGCGCGACGATTCCCGCACCCGGCAGGAGTTCTTCGAGCTGGTGCGGGGCCAGTAGCACTCAACTTCCGACCGTCATGGCCGGGCTTGGAAGCCTGCCCTCGGGCGGGTCGCGTAGCGACGCGACCCGGGGGGCCACCCAGACGCGCCGAAGCTCCAGACCCACGGCGGACAAGCTGGGTCACCAGCCGATGTCGGCGTGTCTGGGTCCCCGGGACAAGCCCGGGGATGACGGCTTGTTGGGGATGGGCGCGAACGGTCCTAACTAGGCCGCTCGCAGAGGGGGAAGGCTCGATGTCGCCGCTGGTGATCGGCCTGGTGCTGGGCTCGGCGGTGCTGCACGCCACCTGGAACGCCATCCTGCGCTCGGGCGCCGACCGGCTGTGGTCGATGACCGTGATGTGCGCCATGTGCGCCCTGGTCGCCCTGCCGGTGGCGCTGATCGCGCCCATGCCGGCCCCCGCGAGCTGGCCCTATATGGCGGGCTCCGCGGCCCTGCAGATCGTCTATGCCCTGTTCCTGGTGCGCGCCTATCGCCACGGCCAGCTGGCCCACGTCTATCCGATCGCCCGCGGGGCGGCGCCGCTGCTGGTGACCCTGGGCGCCGCCGTGGTGGCGGGCGAGCAGCTCGCGCCGCTCAGCCTGCTGGGCGTGGTGCTGGTGTCGTCGGGCATCGTCGCCATCGCCTTCGGCAAGGGCCGCGCCGATGCGGTCTCCAGCCTGATGGCGCTGGCCACCGGCGGGTTCATCGCCAGCTACATGGTCACCGACGGGGTGGGCGTGCGGCTGTCGGGCCACGCCATCGGCTACGCCGCCTGGCAGGCGATCCTCGACGGGCTGCCGATGCCGCTGGTCTATCTGGCGATCCGGCGGCGCTGGCCGGCGATCGCGCCCAACCTGGAGCTCGGCAAGATGGCGGTGGGGGCGCTGATCTCGGTGACCGCCTATGGCGTGGTGGTCTGGGCCATGAGCCTCAGCCCCATGGGCCAGGTCTCGGCGCTGCGCGAGACCTCGATCCTGTTCGCCGCCCTGATCGGCGCGGTGTTCCTGAAGGAGCGGCTGACGGCGCAACGTCTGGTGGGCGCGGCGATGATCGCCGGCGGCGCGGTGGCGCTGTCGCTAGGCTAGTCGGCCGTGAAGCCGGCTCAGCCCTGGCGGGCCTTGTAGCGCGGGTTGGTCTTGTTGATGATATAGACCCGGCCCTTGCGGCGCACGAGCTTGCAGTCGCGGTGACGCGTCTTGAGCGACTTGAGCGAGCTTCTGACTTTCATGTCCGTGCTTCGTACTGGGTGACCGGGCCCGACCGGGCGCCAACAGAGCGCGCGGATATACGGGGCCGAATTGGCGAAGTCAACGCGCCGAAGCTGTGGCCCTTTCCGCATTGAGGCCAGATTCGACGCTCACTAGTCTCCCCCTGATGCGCCATCGCCTCCTCGTTCCCTTGCTCTTCCTGCTGGCCAGCTGCGCCAGCCCCTACGCCACGCGCCAGCCGCCCGCGCCGAGCCCCGCGCCGGCGCCCCCGGCCCCCGCGCCGAGCCCAACGGCGCCCACGCCCGTCACCCCGCCCACCACCTCCGGCGACATGGTGTTCGACGCCTGGGCCTCCGACTTCTACCCGCGGGCCATCAAGGCCGGGATCCGGCCCGAGGTGCTGCAGCGGGAGATGGCCGGCCTGACGCCCGACCCCCGCGTGGCGGCGCTGGACAGCCGCCAGCCGGAGTTCTCCAAGCCGCTCAGCGAGTACATCAAGGGCGTGGTCACCCCGACCCGCGACGCCATCGGGGGGCGCAAGCGCGTCGAGGTCCCGCAGCTGGACTTCATCGAGGTCACCTACGGGGTGCCACGCGAGGTGCTGCTGGGCGTCTGGGCCATGGAGAGCGGCTTCGGCGCCATCCAGGGTGACTTCGACGTGGTGCGATCCATGGCGACGCTGGCCGCGCAAGGCCGCCGGCGGGGCTTCGCCGAGGGCGAGCTGATCGCGGCGCTGAAGATCATCCAGTCGGGCGAGGCGACGCGGGCCCAGCTGAAGGGCAGCTGGGCCGGCGCCATGGGCCAGACCCAGTTCATCCCGTCGAGCTTCCTGGCCATGGCCGTCGACGGCGACCTGGACGGCAAGCGCGACATCTGGAACTCGCCGGCCGACGCGCTGGCCAGCGCCGCCAACCTGCTCTCCAAGGGCGGCTGGCGGTCGGGCGAGAGCTGGGCGCGCGAGGTCGCCGTGCCCGCCGACTTCGACTGGAGCCTGTCGGAGGGCCCCCGGCTGACGCCGGCCGACTGGGCGGCCAAGGGGGTGGTCCGCGCCGACGGACTGCCGTTCAACGCGGCCGACCAGGCCGCGCCGGCCCAGCTGGTGGCGCCGACCGGAGCCAATGGCCCGATCTTCCTGCTGTTTCCCAACCACTTCGCGATCCGCAAGTACAACAACAGCGTCGCCTACGCCCTGGCGGTGGGGATGCTGGCCGACCGGTTCTCCGGCATGGGGCCGCTGGTGCGGCCCTGGCCGCAGGAGACGCCGCTGTCGCTGGCCGACCGGATGACCGCCCAGCGGGCGCTGGCCGCCCTGGGCTATGACGCCGGCGGCTCCGATGGCCTGGTGGGGATCAAGACGCGCGCGGCCCTGCGCCAATGGCAGAAGGCGCGTGGCCTGACCGCCGACGGATACCTGTCGGCGGCGATGGTCCAGCGGCTGACGCTGGAGGCCCAGGCGCCCGCGCCGGGGCCCACGCCTGCCCCGCCGCCGGCCGCGCCGGAGGCCGCTACCCCGCCTCGTCCGACCGCTCCAGGGCCGCAATAGTCGAGGCCTGGACGTCGGCCGGCTTGGGGTCGGCGTTGCGCAGCTGGGTGTTCTGGAAGGCGTAGGCCAGCAAGCCCAGCATCAGCGCCATGTTCAGCAGGAACGGGCCGGCGTGGTTCACGTGGTAGAGCCGCATGAAGGCGGGCGCGAGCACCGCGTTGATGCCGTTCACCGAGGCGATGGCGCCGGCCACTCGCGCCTGGTCCTTGGCCTGCACCGCCAGCGAGGCGCCAGCCGTGAAGCCCGGCCGGGCGAAGCCGAAGCCCAGGCTGGTCATGGCGTAGCCCGCCACCACCGTCGAATAGCCCGGAGCGACCGCCACCAGCAGGTTGCCCAACGCCGCGCAGCCGACGCCCCAGCGCAGCAGCTGGCGCGGCGTCATCTCGAACATCCGGATGACGCCCCATTGGGCCAGCAGGCCGGCCACCGCGCCGAACATCATGGCGATGGCGATGTTGTGCTGCGCCTCCAGCGGCGAGAGGCCCAGCTTGTCGATGATCAGGAAGCCCAGGGTCTGCTGCTGGGCGGTCTGGCAGGTCGCCACCACGAAGCCGTAGACCAGGAAGGGGATGACCCGCCGGTCCTTCCACATGGGGTTGGCCTTGCGCTCGGCGCGGTCGGCGGCGCTGGTGCGCGCGGCGGCGGGGATCGGGCTGTCGGGCAGGAAGCGCCAGACGATGAACAGCATGGCCGCGGCGATCACCGAGAAGCAGAACAGCGGTCCGGCCAGACCGAGCAGCGGCAGGATGAACAGCGGCGCCAGGAACGGCCCGACCACGGTGCCGAGGCCGAAGGCGCCGGCCAGGCTGGCCATCGACTGGGTGCGTTGCTCAGGCCCGGTGTGGTCGGCCACATAGGCCTGGGTGGCCGGATTGGAGGCCGAGCCGAACAGGCCGAACAGCGCCCGGGCGAGCAGGAAGAAGCCGAAGATCAGCAGCGGCGGGGCCAGGTGGCGCAGGCCGGCGCTGACCACGGCGCCGCACACCGCCATCGACACCATGAAGCCGGACAGCCCCAGCATCATCAGCGGCTTGCGGCCGTATTTGTCGGAGGCCCTGGCCCAGAACGGCGAGGCGATCGCCCACAGCACCGCCGACAGCGAGAAGATCGCCACCACCATCTCGTCGGCGATGCCGATGGAGCGGCCGATGGCCGGCAGCACCGAGATCAGGCCGGTGTTGCCGAGCGCCGTGGCGATGGAAACGCCGAAGATGATCGCCAGCGCGCGCTTGGGAAGGGTGCTGGCGGGTCCGGCGGTGACGGCCATGGGCTGCGATTAAGGGCCCACGGGCCGGTGTGCAATCGCGTTCGCCGCTCACCGCCCATTAAGCATTAACGCCGATCCTTTCCGGCGACCTTCGGGGGAGTTGGATGTTTCAGATAATCGGCATCGTGCTGCTGTTCACGCTGGTGTTCGGCAGCTTCATCATCTCCGGCGGCAACATCGGCGTGATCCTGCACGCCATGCCCACCGAGATGATGGCCATCTGCGGCGCCGGTACGGCCAGCTTCCTGATCGCCAACTCGATGACCGTGATCAAGGGCTGCGGCGCGGGCCTGGGCAAGGTGTTCAAGGGCCCCAAGTGGAAGCCGCAGGACTACCGCGACCTGCTCTCCCTGCTGTTCCTGTTGACCAAGACCATGAAGTCCAAGGGCGTGATCGCCCTCGAAAGCCACATCGAGAACCCCACCGAGAGCACCATCTTCTCTCGCTTCCCGAACGTGATGAAGGACCACTTCGCCGTCGATTTCATCTGCGACACCCTGCGCATGATGACCATGAACCTCGAGGACCCGCACCAGGTCGAGGACGCCATGGAGAACCAGCTGGAGAAGCACCACCACGAGGCGCTGGCCCCCAGCCATGCCGTGCAGACCCTGGCCGACGCCCTGCCGGCGCTGGGCATCGTCGCCGCCGTGCTGGGCGTCATCAAGACCATGGGCGCCATCACCGAACCGCCGGAGATCCTCGGCGAGATGATCGGCGGGGCGCTGGTCGGCACCTTCCTCGGCGTGTTCCTGGCCTATGGCATGGTCGGGCCGATGGCCACGCGGATGAAGGAAGTGATGGAGGAGGAAGGCTCCTTCTACAAGATCATCCAGTCGGTGCTGGTCGCCCACCTGCATGGCAACGCCGCGCAGATCTCCGTGGAGATCGGCCGCGGCAACGTGCCCTCCGGCGCCCAGCCGAGCTTCCTGGAGCTGGAAGAGGCGCTGTCGACCATCCCCAACGAGGGCTAGAGGGGCCGCAAGAAGCGCGGCATAGTCCCGGCCTGGCCGTTCGAGGACCTTAAGACCATGCACACCCTTCGCACCCTGCTCGTGGCGGGCGCCGCCGTGGCCGCGCTGAGCGCAGCCGCCTGCAGCAAGACCGACAAGACCGACGCGGCGGCCAATGCCGGCAGCGGCGCGGCCACCAACACCGCCGCCGACGCCTCGGCCCAGAACGCCGCGGCCGCCGCGGCCGCAGCCGCCGACGCGGGCAAGGCCGCGGGCGACACCGCCGCCACCCCGCCGCCCGCCGACGCCGCCGCGCCCGGAACCACCACGACGACCACCACCACCGAGAGCGCCAAGGCGACCGTCACCACGCCGGCCAAGAAGTAGCCGAGCCACGGTCCGGCTTTTCCAGGAGGGCCGCCGGCGACGGCGGCCCTTCGCGCATCCGACATGAGCAGTCCCCCAACGCCTCCCACCAGCCCGCTGGAATGGACCGGCGAGGGGCAGCCACGCTCGGCGCTCTACGGCGACGTCTACTTCTCCAGCGAGGACGGGCTGGCGGAGAGCCGCGCGGTATATCTGGAGGGCTGCGGCCTGCCCGACGCCTGGGCCGGGCGGCGGCGCTTCGTGGTCGGCGAGCTCGGCTTTGGCACGGGGCTGAACATCGCCGCCCTGCTGGAGCTCTGGGCCCGCACCCGCCCGGCCGGCGGGCGGCTGCACGTCGTCTCCATCGAGGCCCATCCGATCAGCGCGGATGAGGCGCGCCGGGCGCTCGGCCGCTGGCCGGAGCTGGCGGAGACGGCCGAGCCGCTGCTGGCCCGCTGGCCAGGCCGCGCGCGGGGCGTCCACCGCGTGGAGCTGCCGGAGCTCTCCGCCATCCTCGACGTGGCGGTGATGGACGTGGCGCAGGCCCTGGGGCGCTGGTCCGGCCGCGCCGACGCCTGGTTCCTCGACGGCTTCGCCCCGGCGCGCAACCCGGCCATGTGGACCGACGAGGTGCTGGGCCTGGTGGCGCAGCGTTCGGCGCCCGGGGCGCGGGCGGCGACCTTCACCGTGGCCGGATCGGTGCGGCGCGGCCTGGCCGCCGCCGGCTTCGCCGTGGAGAAGCGCCCGGGCTTCGGCCGCAAGCGCCAACGGCTGGAAGCCCACGCCCCGGGCGAGCCCACGCCGGAGCGCAGCCAGCCGCGGATCGCAGTGATCGGCGGCGGCATCGCCGGCGCGGCGGCGGTGCGCGCGGTCCGCGCGCTGGGCGGCGAGGCGGTGGCGGTCGAGGCCGAGGCGCTGGGGGCCGGCGGCTCCGGCAACCCCGCGGCCCTGGTGACGCCGCGGCTCGACGCCGGCCTCGGCCCACCGGCCCAGCTGTTCGCCAGCGCCTTCCGCCGGGCGGTGGCGCTCTATGAAGCCCTGCCCGACGCCATCATCGCCCGCGGCGCCCTGCAGCTGGCCACGACCGAACGCGACGCCGAGCGGTTCGGCCGGATCGCCGGCTCCGACCTGTTCGAGCCCGGCGCACTCGCCATGCTGGACGCCGCGTCCGCGACCGCCCGGCTGGGCGAGGCCGCGACCGCGGCCTTGGACCAGCGCGCCGCCCTGGTGGTCGAGCCGGCGCAGGTCCTGGCCGCCTGGGCGGGGGCGCCGCGGATCGCCCGGGTGGCGGTCCTGCGGCGCGACGGCGGGGCCTGGGTGCTGCTGGACGCCGCGGGGGCCGAGATCCTGCGCGCCGAGGCGGTGATCGTGGCGGCGGGGCTGGCCAGCGCGGCGCTCATCCCCGATCTGCCGCTGCAGGCGGTGCGCGGCCAGGCGAGCTGGGCCGAGGGCGGGGCGCCGGGCGCCGCGGCCTGGGGCGGCTATGTGCTGCCGACGCGGACAGGGATGCTGTTCGGCGCCACCCACGATCGCGACGATGCGGCGACGGAGGTCCGCGAGGCCGACCACGCCCGCAACCGCGCCACCCTGGCCGAGGCCCTGCCGGATCTCGCCGGGCGGATCGCCGATCAGCCGCTGGCCGGCCGGGCCGCGGTGCGCGCCACCACGCCGGACCGCCAGCCGATGGCCGGGGCGGCGCCGGACGGCGAGGGCCTGTTCGTGCTCACCGGCTTCGGCTCGCGCGGCTTCTCGCTCGCCCCGCTGCTGGCCGAGCATGTGGCGGCCCTGGCGCTGGGCGCGCCCTCGCCGCTTCCCGCCGACCTGGCCGAGCTGGTCGCCCCCGACCGTTTCCGCCGCCGGGCCGCGCGGCGCGGCCGTTCCTAAGCCCGCGCGCCGGGCGTATAGTCGGCTTGTGGGGGGACTTCGCTCGTTCAGGATCGATGAGATGAGGATGAACACCACCCTAGCCGTCGCCGCCGCCCTGCTGGTCGCCGGCGCGGCCCAGCCCGGCGCCACCGCCAACTCGCCGGCCGCCAAGTACGACCGCAACCAGTGCTTTTACACCAAGATGGTCTCCGGCTTCGCCGCGCCCAACGAGAAGACGCTCTACGTCCGCGTGGGCGTGAAGGATGTCTATCGCTTCGACATGTTCGGCCGTTGCCCGGACATCGACTGGAACCAGTCCCTGGCGCTGGTGTCGCGCGGCTCGTCGTGGATCTGCAACGGCATGGACGCCGAGGTGATCACCCACTCGCCCGGCATCGGCCGACAGAACTGCCCGGTCTCCAGCATGCACAAGCTGACGCCCGAGGAAATCGCCGCCCTGCCGAAGAACGCCAAGCCCTGAGCCCAACAGAAGGGGCGCTAGCGCCTCCTCTCCCCCCGGCGAAGCCCGAGAGGGGAGAGGCTGGGAGAGGGGTGGCTCGGCATCGCCGCGGCGAAAGTTCCTTCGACGAGGATTCGCCTATCGGCGGCGGGCGGAGTGGGACGGCGGAGACCTCCGCCGCCCCACTCCCTGCCCTCTCCCCTCTCGCTTCGCGGGGGGAGAGGCGCCGTTCGCCTAGAAGCGGGCCCGCAGGTTGATCTTGAAGGTGCGGCCCAGCGGGTTGCCGTTGGTGTAGTCGTAGTTGAAGTTCGAGGCCACGAACGGCGGCTCGGTGTCGAAGATATTCTGCACGCTGGCGGTCACCGTCGTGTTCCAGCGCTCCAGCTGGTAGCGGACCGTCAGGTCGTGCTGCCAGAAATCGTCGGACTTGCCGAGGGCCACCAGCCGATAGCCGCCGGTCGCCGAGGCATCGGCCACTTCGCGGAACAGGGTGGTGCCGAAGGCCGGCGTCGTGCCTTCGGTGTAGCGGATCTGCCAGCGCACGTTCAGCGGGCCTTGGTCGAAGCTCAGGTACGCATTGGCCCGGGTCTTCGGATAGGAGAAGAACTGCGAGGTCAGGTCGTAGAGGCCGGCCCGGTCTTCCGGACCCGCGAACTGGATGGTCGGCGCGCCCAGCAGGGTGAAGGCGCCGCGCTTGTAGTCGAGTAGATAGGTCGCCTCGACGCCGGCGTTCCAGGACGAGCCGTCGATCAGGAAGTCGTTCCAGGCGTAGTCCGCCTTGAAGTCGAGGCCGGCGGTGTCCGTCGCCGGCCCGTTCACCGTGAAGGTGTCGATCCGCAGCACGTTGGCCGCGTTGCAGACCCCGCCGGCGAACGCGAAGCGGGCCTCCAGGGCCGGAACCGTGCCGCAGAGGCCGGCGCCGGTGCCGGCCGGGAACAGGGTGGCGAACATCCGCGAGGCGCTTTCGGCGGTCAGCTCGCCCTTGAAGTTGAACTTGTAGTAGTCGAGCGTCGCCCTAAAGCCGCCGAAGTTGACGATGGCCCCGACGTTGTAGGCCCGCGCCTTCTCCGGCTGCAGGTTGGCGTTGCCGCAGGTCTGCACCGCCCGGTACTGGCCGCCGATGTTGGCCACGCCGGTGGCGCAGGCCGGCGAGGACTGATTGGCCGTGGGCGCGCGGAAGGTGTTGCTGGCCGAGGCCCGGAAGGCCAGGAACGGCAGGGCCTGCCAGCGCAGGGCGATCTTTGGATTGGTGGTCGATCCGAGGTCTGCGTAGCTCTCGTAGCGGACCGCCAGATTGGCCTCGAGGTTGTCGAGGATCGGCACCTTCATTTCGCCGAACACCGCATAGACCTTGCGGTTCACATCGGCGTCGGCGTTGGAGCCGAAGAACTGGATCGGGCCGGCGGGCGCGCCGCAGACCGGGGTGCCGTCGACGATGGAGTCGACGCAGGGGTTGATCTGATAGTTGTTGAACGGCCCGTACTTCAGGACCGTCCGGTCGTAGCGCCATTGCGAGCCGAGCGCCCAGGCCACGTCGCCGCCCGGCAGGGTGACGCCGGTCTTCCCGTTCAGCACGAAGTCCGCCACGAACAGCCGGTTCGTCGCCAGGTTGGTGTAGTTGCCGTAGAGCCAGTCGACCGCCTGCGGATTGTTGGCGACGGCCGGGTTGAAG
Organism: Phenylobacterium sp.; assembly: GCA_028290945.1. Classification (GTDB taxonomy): domain Bacteria; phylum Pseudomonadota; class Alphaproteobacteria; order Caulobacterales; family Caulobacteraceae; genus Phenylobacterium. Next base: position 28,612 of record JAQGIV010000147.1, read on the forward strand.
AACGGGTTGGCCGCGCCGTTGACGGCGCTGGTCTGCACGCCGTTGGTGAACGGGTTGAAGAAGTAGCAGCCGACGGCGTTGTTGCCGGCGTTGGCCGCCACGGCCCGCTCGGCGGCGGTGCAGGAGTTGGGGTCGCTGGCCAGGCTGCCGAAGCCGTTGAGGGCCAGCTGGATGCGATCGACCAGCAGGTCGTTGGTGTTGGTCCGCTGCTCGGCCTCCATGTAGGTGAGCGCCGCGTCGAAGCGGGTGTCGGGCAGCGGGAACCACTTCAGCTCTCCGTTGAAGCCGCCGGAGATCCGCCACTCGTTCTGCTCGATGGTCTGGTGGTCGGCCTTGTCGGAGTTCAGCGGGTGGCCGGCGAAGGCGATGGCCCGCCAGGTGGTCTGCGAGATGTCGACGCCGTTGAGGCTGCCGGCCGCCGCGCACTGCGCTGCGGTCAGCGGCGCGGCGCAGGTGGTGCGCAGCGCGATCAGGCCCGGGTTGGCGGCGGGCACGTTATAACGGACGAAGAAGTTCAACGCGCCGGGATTGGCCAGCGAGCCGGATTCCCCGCCCAGGCTGGTGGGCGTCGGGAACTGGGTCGACAGGTTGGCCGGCGAGATGCGCTGCTCGGGCACCTGGTTGCGGTTGAACGCCGCCTCGCCATGGAAGCGCAGCGTGTCGGTGAGATCGAAGTTCACCTCCCCGTAGAGCTGGTAGTGGTCCTCGCGGTTCACCAGGTCGTTGAAGTTGGAGAACTGGAAGCGGCAGGCCGAGCTCGCCGCCTGCGGGCTCGCCGCGTTGACCGGCACAGGCACGGAGATATTGGCCGTCTGCCCGAGCGTGCCATTCAGCGGATTGGGCAGGCTGACGGTGTTGGTCAGCGTTCCGCCCAGTTCGGCGCAGCCGTTGTCGCGGAACAAGAAGGCGCCGGCGACCGAGTTCTGCACATAGAAGCCGGGGTTGGCCGCGCCGGTGAAACCGCCCGCGCCGTTGTAGCCGCCGGATGAGGCGAAGTCCTGGATCGCCCAGGAGCGCTCGTGGATATCGAGCCGCGAGCGGTGCCGGTAGCCGGCGGTCAGGAGGATGTTGCCGTTGTCGAACTTCTTGCCCCAGGCGAGGTTGCCCAGGTAGTCGCCGTCCGAGCCCTTGATGTAGGTGTACTCGCCCTCGACCTCGAGGCCGTCGAGGTCCTTGCGGGTGATGAAGTTGACCACGCCGCCGACCGCGTCGGAGCCGTAGGTGGCCGCCGCCCCGTCCTTGAGGATCTCGATCCGGCCGATGGCCGCGGTGGGGATGAAGTTGAGGTCCGCGCCGCCGCCCTGGAAGGCCGCGGCCGGGCTGTCGGCCAGGCGCCGTCCGTTCATCAGGGTAAGCGTGCGCGAGGCGCCGAAGCCGCGCAGGTTGATCGAGGCGGTGCCCGCGCCGCCGTTGTAGCGGTTGGACTCGCCGATGCCGGACTGCGAGGCGGTGATGGTCTTGACCAGCTGGACGACGCTCGGGTTGCCCTGGGCCTTCAGGTCGGCGACGCTGAGCACGTCCACCGGCAGGGCCGCATCGGTCGGCGTGCCGGCGATGTAGGAGCCGGTGACCACCACTTCCTGGACCTGGGCCGGCTTCGGCGCATCGGCCGCTGCGGCTGTTTGAAAGCCGCCAATCGTCAGGGCGACAGCCAGCACCGAGCCGCCGCAGAAATATCTGCTCTTCGCCATTGAAAATTCCTCCCCGTCGGAGCTTGGCCCTCGTCTTGATGCGAGGTCTTTGGCTTCCGCGTGGGAAGGATCATCCGTCAGCAAAGGTCGAGGCGCTAGAGGTTTTTCAATCTCGACATATAGTCTTGATATATCGAGATAATTTGTAAGCTGGCCTGCCTATACCTCGACTCAATAGGCTGTTTTCGCTGATAAGTTATCGCGTATCATCGATATTCTTCGCCCAGAAACCGTCACAATGTTACACGCCCAGGTAGGCGCTGGACGCGGTGTCCCCGGGCCTCGGGAGGCCCGCCCAACCGCGCGACGCCAGACCCCAAAAAGCGCCTACAGGACCGGGAGGCCGGCGGGGCTTGCAGGGATTTGGAAGGGATGGTGGACGCGACAGGGATCGAACCTGTGACCCCCTCGATGTCAACGAGGTGCTCTCCCGCTGAGCTACGCGTCCGGACCGGGTGTCCCGAGCGGGCTCGGGATCGGGAAGGCGGCGGTATAACGGCGGCCCGGAGCCTGCGCAAGCCGGCCGACGCCGCAGGCTTCAGGCCGCGATCATCCGTTCCACCTCGGAGACGATCTCGCGCAGGTGGATGGGCTTGGACAGCACCTTGGCGCCGGGGGGCGCCTGTTCGCCGGCGGCCAGGGCCACGGCGGCGAAGCCGGTGATGAACATGATCCGCAGGCCCGGGTGCTTGGCGGCGGCCCGGCGGGCCACCTCGATGCCGTCCAGGCCGGGCATGACGATGTCGGTGAGCAGCAGGTCCCAGGCCTCGTCCAGGCGCGCGGCGGCCTCGTCGCCGTCGGCGCAGGCCACCACCTCATAGCCGGCCCGCTCCAGGGCGCGGGCCAGGAAGCCGCGCAGGGAGTCGTCGTCTTCGGCCAGGAGGATGCGGGGCATGAAGCTTATCGGGGCGCCGGGAAGATGAAGCGGTCAGCTTAGCGGCCCAACCGTAAAGGCGCGATGAACCTTACCCATGAACCCTTTGTCCATGAACCCTTTACGCTGGCGGGCGCTGGGCGTTCTATGGAGGCGATGAACGCCTGGGAGCCGATCGCGGCCAACGAGCCCGACCTGCGGACGGACGCCTTCGACCTGCGCCGCGCGGCGCCGGCGGGCGCGGCGCCGCCGACGCCCCTAGTGTTCGCCTCGCCCCACTCGGGCCGGCTCTATCCCGCCGACATGATGGCCGCTGCGGCCCTGGACGCCCAGTCGATCCGCCGCTCGGAAGACGCCTATGTCGACGACCTGATCGCCGGCGCCGCCGAGTTCGGCGTGGCCACCATCACCGCCCGCTATGCGCGGGCCTACATCGACCTCAACCGCGAGGCCTTCGAGCTCGACCCCGGCATGTTCGCCGACGAGCTGCCGGAGTTCGCCCGGGCCCGCACCGCGCGGGTGGCGGCGGGCCTGGGCGCCATCGCCCGCGTGGTCTCCGAGGGCCAGGAGATCTACGCCCGCAAGCTGACCTTCGCCGAGGCCCGCGGCCGCATCGACGGCGCGCACCGGCCCTATCACGCGACCCTGGGCGCCCTGATCGGCGAGGCGCACGCCGCCCACGGCTTCGCCATCCTGGTGGACTGGCATTCCATGCCGGCCGCCGCGGCCCGCACCGGCGGCCGCGACCGCTCCTGCGATATCGTGCTGGGCGACCGGTTCGGCGCGGCCTGCGCCGGCGTGCTGCCGGCCCGGGTGGAGCGCGAGCTGGAGGCCCTGGGCTACCGCGTGGCGCGCAACACCCCCTATGCCGGCGGCTACACCACCGAGCACTACGGCCGGCCCTCGCGCCGGGTCCACGCCCTGCAGATCGAGATCAACCGGGCGCTCTACCTCGACGAGGCGACCCTGATCCCCACCGCCGGCTTCGAGACCCTGAAGGCCGACCTGGCCAAGGTCGCCCGCGCGCTCGCCCACGCCGACTGGTCGAGCCTGGGCGCCGCCTAGCGCCTCGCCCATCGCGCCGCTCTGCGGAGCAGGCGAAAAAAAAGCCGCGGCCGAAGCCGCGGCAGTTCATTAGGGAGGAAACGCCCAGGAAGGGCAGAGACGCCAGAGGCGCCTCACCTGACTTTTGTACGGTGCAGCGCACAAAAAGACAAGCCGTTTGGCGCGAAAAATGTGCCCACCGTTGCTGCGTTTTCGAAATGTCACACCTTTTCCATAGGTTGCCGCGGGGGAATTCCGCCCCATATTGCTGCAACGCACAACGAATCTGGGGAAATCGCCGCTGCCAAGCGTCGCGCTCGGCACGTCGGGCTGGCTCTTCGGGCGGGCCTCGCCTAAAAGCCCGCCTTCGCCGGCGCCAGACGCCACCTCCGCGCCGCGCCGCCAATTGAAAAAGTCCATGTCCCTCCGAAACATCGCCATCATCGCCCACGTCGACCACGGCAAGACCACCCTGGTGGATCAGCTGCTCGCCCAGTCGGGCGTGTTCCGCGCCAACGAGGCGCACGCCGAACGCGCCATGGACTCCAACGACCAGGAGCGCGAGCGCGGGATCACCATCCTGGCCAAGTGCACCAGCGTGCTGTGGCACGGGAAGGCCGGCGAGACGCGGATCAACATCATCGACACCCCCGGCCACGCCGACTTCGGCGGCGAGGTGGAGCGGATCCTGGGCATGGTCGACGGCTGCGTGCTGCTGGTCGACGCCGAGGAAGGCGTCATGCCGCAGACCAAGTTCGTGCTCGGCAAGGCGCTGAAGATGGGGCTCCGGCCCATCCTCTGCCTCAACAAGGTCGACCGCCCGCACGCCGACCCCGACAAGGTGCTGAACGACGCCTTCGACCTGTTCGCCGCCATGGGCGCCACCGACGAGCAGCTCGACTTCCCGCACATCTATGCCTCGGGCAAGAACGGCTGGGCGACGCTGGACATGGCCAAGCCCAACGACAACCTGGCCCCGCTGTTCGACCTGATCGTCGACCACGTGCCCGAGCCCAGCGCCATCGCGCGCAAGGACGGCCCGTTCCAGATCCTCTCGGTGCTGATCGAGAACGACCCCTTCCTCGGCCGCCTGCTCACCGGGCGCATCGAGTCCGGCAAGGCGGTCCCGGGCCTGGCCATCCACGCGCTGGGCATCGACGGCAAGGAGATCGAGCGCGGCCGGATCACCAAGGTGCTGGCCTTCCGCGGCCTGAAGCGCCAGCCGATCGACGACGCCGAGGCCGGCGACATCGTGGCCATCGCCGGGCTGTCCAAGGCGACCGTCGCCGACACCCTGTGCGCCATGGACGTCACCGACGCCCTGCCCGCCCAGCCCATCGACCCGCCGACCATCTCCATGACCGTCTCGGTCAACGACAGCCCGCTGGCCGGCCGCGAAGGCGACAAGGTGCAGAGCCGGGTGATCCGCGACCGCCTGCTCAAGGAAGCCGAGGCCAACGTCGCCATCCGCGTCACCGAGACCAAGGAGCGGGACGCCTATGAGGTCGCCGGCCGCGGCGAACTGCAGCTCGGCGTGCTCATCGAGAGCATGCGCCGCGAGGGCTTCGAGGTCTCCATCAGCCGCCCGCGGGTGGTGTTCCAGTACGATCCCGAGACCAATGAGCGCCTGGAGCCCATCGAGGACGTGATGATCGACGTGGACGACGAGTTCACCGGCATCGTCATCGAGAAGCTGTCGGCCCGGAAGGCCGAGCTGAAGGACATGGGCCCGTCCGGCGCCGGCAAGACCCGCCTGTCGCTGATGAGCCCGTCGCGCTCGCTGATCGGCTACCAGGGCGAG
>JAQGIV010000149.1 GCA_028290945.1 Phenylobacterium sp.
ACGAGAGCTGGTCGGAGCGGCTGAAGTCCAAGCTGCTGCTCGACGACCCCGCGCAGGTCGACGCCTCCGTGGCGGCGCTGCTGAAGCAGGCGTGGGAGCGGAGCTAGATTCGCCCGCTCCTCTCCCACGACGCTTCGCGTCTGGGAGAGGAGCGCTCTCAGCCCTCGCGCTTGAACGGCGAATATTCCTCGGTCAGCCATTCGATGTCGGCTTCGACCCCGGCGCGCTCGCGGCGCAGGAAGTCCTCGACCGGCTCGCGCAGCGCCGGGTCGGCGATGTGGTGGGCGGAATAGACCGGCTTGGGCAGGTAGCCGCGGGCGATCTTGTGCTGGCCCTGGGCGCCGGCCTCGACGCGGGGCAGGCCGTGGGCGATGGCCCAGTCGATGGCCTGGTAGTAGCAGAGCTCGAAGTGCAGGAACGGGACCTCCTCGCTGCAGCCCCAGTGGCGGCCGTAGAGGCAGTCGTCGCCGATCAGGTTGAGCGCGCCGGCGATCCAGCGGCCGTGGCGCTTGGCCATGATCAGCAGCACGCGGTCGCCCAGGGTCTCGCCGAGCTGCGAGAAGAAGGCCCGCGTCAGGTAGGGCCGGCCCCACTTGCGCGCGCCGGTGTCCATGTAGAAGCCGAAGAACACGTCCCAGTGGTCCTCGGTGATCTCCTTGGCCGTCAGCTGGACCACCTCCACCTCGGCCAGGGCGTCGCGGCGTTCGCGGCGGATGGTCTTGCGGCGGCCGGACGACAGCGCCTCCAGGAAGTCGTCGAAGCTGGCGTAGCCGGCGTTCAGCCAGTGGTACTGCTGGCCCTCACGCAGGCCGAAGCCCTGCTCGCCCAGCCAGCGCCATTCCGGCTCGGTGGGGAAGTTCACGTGCAGGCCCGACGCGCCATAGCGCTGGCACAGCGTCAGGGCGCCGCCGGTGAGGAACTGCCAGCCCTCCTGCGGCTCTACGTCCGGCCGCACCAGCATCCGCGGGCCGGTGGCCGGCGTGAACGGCGCGGCCGACAGCAGCTTCGGATAGTACCGCCCGCCGGCCCGCTCATAGGCGTCGGCCCAGGCGTGGTCGAAGACATATTCGCCCTGGCTGTGGGTCTTCACATAGAGCGGCATGACCGCGGCGACGGCGCCGGCCGCGTCCTCCACCGCCAGGTGCTGCGGCCCCCAGCCGGTGCGCTCGGTCGCGCAATCCGCCGCCTCCAGGGCGTGCAGGAAGTCGTAGCGCAGGAACGGATTGCCGGCGTAGGCCGGGTTGGTGGCGCAGGCGTCCCAGGCCTCGCGGCCGATCTCGGCGATGCGGCGGCAGACCTTGACCGCCGGCTTCAGGGTCACGCCCAAACTCCTAGCAAGGGCGGAAGCCCTCGAAGATCAGGTTGTCGCAACCCGCGCGCACGGCGTCCCACTGCTTCGGCTCGCGCACCGTCCAGGCGACGATGGGCAGGCCCTCGGCGCGGTGGCGGGCGGCGTGGTCGCTGGGCAGCATGTCGAGACCAAGCGCCAGGAAATGCGGCTTGGCGATGGCCACGTGCTCGAGGGCGGCGAAGGACCGCCGCTGCGCCGCGTTCATCTGCGGCGCGCGGTCCCAGGAATAGCTGTCGAGGCCGCGCAGCACGCCGGGGAAGCGCTCGGCGAACCAGGCGTGGGAATAGGGGTTGAAGCCGATCACGCAGACCGGGCCCGCGTGGTCGATGAGGATCTCGTGCACCCGCTGCTCCAGCGGGCCGACGTGGCCAAACGGGGTCTTCAGCTCCACGTGCACCAGGGCGCGGCGGCCGACCAGGGCCAGGGTCTCGGCCAGCGTCGGGATGGGTTCGTCCGCGCCCTTCAGGCGCAGCTCGGCAAGCTCGGCGGCGGTGCGGTCGCAGAGCCGCCCGGACGCGCCGGTCATCCGCGCCAGGTCCTCGTCGTGGAACACCATGGCCTCGCCGTCGGCCGACAGCTGCACGTCCAGCTCGATGCCGTAGCCGGCGGCGCAGGCCGCCTGGAAGGCGCCCAGCGAGTTCTCCGGCGGGCCGTCCGGGCTCCACAGCCCGCGATGGGCCACGGCCGGCGCGAACAGCCGCTCCCAGGCCTCGCCGAAGCGCTGCTTCACGACACCGCCACCACCGCGTCCACCTCGACGGCGAAGTTCATCGGCAGGCGATAGACGCCCACCGCCGAGCGGGCGTGGCGGCCGGTGTCGCCGAACACCTCGACCATCAGGTCGGAGGCGCCGTTCACCACCTTGGGAATGTCGAAGAAGCCGGGGCCGGCCTGGACGAAGCCGTTCAGCTTGATCACCTGCTTCACCCGCCCCAGCCGGCCGTCGCAGGCGGCCTTCATCTGGGCCAGCAGCGACAGGCCGCACAGACGCGCGGCCCGCTGGGCGGTCTCGAGGTCGACCTCCTCGCCGACCACGCCCTTGATGCCGCCGGCGGCGTCGAGCGAGACCTGGCCGGAGATGTGGATCAGCTCGCCCACGCGCACGAAGGGCACATAGTTGGCGACGGGGCTGTTGGGCGTGGGCAGCTCGATCCCGAGCTCCGCGAGGCGGTCTTCGATTTGCGACATGCGCGCACCTCTAGCCTCCGTCCGCGCAAGAGAAAAGGCCCGGACCTTGCGGTCCGGGCCTGCGGGGTTCGTAAGCCTGGCGGCGTGGCGCGGTTAGCGCGTCGCCTGCAGCTTGCCGACGGTCTCGCTGACGCGTTCGTTGATCGGCTGGAAGCTCGCCTTGAACGAGGCCTGGAAGGTCTCGCTCATCCTGCCGAGCTCGCTGACGTAGGTCTCGAAGGCACTCTTGGCGAAGGCGGTCTGCAGCTCGAAGAGCTCCTGCGGGGTCTTGGCGGCGGCCAGCGCCTTGGCGGCGGTCGCCTGGGTCTCGATGGCCGACTTGGAGTAGGCCACGGCCTGGGCGCCGAGCGCTTCCGCGCCCTTGGTGGCGGCGGTGACCGAGGCCACGACGGCTTCCAGGTTCTTCTTGGAATGGGTGTTCGCCTCGCTCAGCGCGGCGAGCGACTTCTCGACGCCATCCTTGAAGGCGGTGTTGGCGGCGGTGGTGAACTGGTCGACGGTGGCTTGGGCGGCCTTGGCGGCCTTGGCTTCCGGCTTGAGGGTCTCGGCAGCAGCGTCCATTGGGTCGCATCCTTGGGCTAGGGCGGGTGCGACGAGATCGCCGCACTGCGAAACGGAATGACTAATTCCCCGACTTCGCAGGGGTTGTCTCATGCTGCAGTGCAGCAGTCAAATGAATTTTGTTGCACTGCACAATGACGAAAGCGTGACCGGGGCGCCGCGACAATCCGACCCGTTCAACCCCTTGTTTACTCTGCCGCAACCGTCGCAGTGTGATGGTAGAGGGATTAAGGGCTCCGCCAACGTATTTGGGGGAGCCTGTAACGTACAGATTCGACGGACGAACGCATGATCCAGCACGCCCGCCGCCTATTGGTGTCCCTCGGTATGGTCGCAGCGACGCTGCTGGCGATCACGCCCCCGGCGGCTCAGGCGCAGATCCCCTATTTCCGCAACCTGCTGGCCTCGTCCCAGACGCGCTACGCCGCGATCGTGGTCGACGCCAAGTCGGGCGAGGTGCTCTACGACCGCCACGCCGACGCGCCGCGCTATCCGGCCTCGATCACCAAGGTGATGACGCTCTACCTGACCTATGAGGCGCTGGCCTCGGGCAAGCTGCACCTGGACGACCGGGTGACCTTCTCGCCGCACGCCGCGGCCCAGGCGCCGACCAAGCTGGGCGTCCGGCCGGGCGACTCCATCAGCGTCGCCGAAGCGATCCAGGGCATGGCCATCCTGTCGGCCAACGACGCGGCGGTGGCCATGGCCGAGAAGCTGGGCGGCAGCGAGAGCCGCTTCGCCGCCCTGATGACCCTGCGCGCCCAGGAGCTGGGCATGCAGAACACCCACTTCGCCAACGCCAACGGCCTGCCCGACAGCCGCAACCTGTCGACGGCCCGCGACATCGCCATCATGTCGCGTGCGGCCATGCGCGATTATCCGCAATATTATCACTACTTCAGCCAGCAGGCCTTCACCTTCCGGGGCCGCTACATCCAGAACCACAATCACCTGCTGGCCGGCGTCCAGGGCGTCGACGGGCTGAAGACCGGCTTCACCAATGCGTCCGGCTTCAACATCGCCATCTCCGGCGTGCGCGACGGCCGCCGGCTGATCGTGGTGGTGCTGGGCGGCCCGACCCGGGTGTCGCGCGACCAGAACGCCGAGGACCTGCTGCTCACCGGCTTCAACGTCATCAAGCGTCGTGACATGGGCGAGAAGCTGACCATCGCCCAGAACCTGTTCGAGCCGGAGCCCTCGGGCCCGGTGGTGCGCCCGCCCTCCGAACAGGGCGACGGCGACCAGGACAGCCTGAAGATCGAGCTGACCTCCGCCCCGCCGCCGCGCGGCAAGATCCGGGTCGAATCGGCCGGCGGCCGGCACGCCAAGCGCGCCGAAGCCTGGGCCGTCCAGGTCGGTGAGTTCCGCAGCCACGCCGACGCCAGGGAGCAGATCGCGCTGGTGAAGAAGAAGTTCGGCGCCCACCTCGACGGCGCCCAGGGCGCGGCCGAGAAGCAGGGCCGCCGCTACAAGGCGGTGTTCACCGGCCTCTCCGAGACCGACGCCAAGGACGCCTGCCACGCTCTGAAGGCGCGCCGCCTGGCCTGCATGGTGGTGCGGCCGAGCTAGCCTGTCCGCGAGGTTCGGAATCTCAAGAGAGCCCCGGAGGTCCGCCTCCGGGGTTTCTCATTTCTGATCGTCATCCCCGGGCTTGTCCCGGGGACCCAGAAGCGCAGGCGTCGCGAATCTACCTGGACGCTCGGCGCGTCTGGGTGGCCGGGACAAGCCCGGCCATGACGGCTTTTGATGGGGTTACGGCTTCAGCAGCCGATCCCGCGCCGCGTTGAGTTGGGCGGCCAGGCCGGACGTGCCGCCCTTGTCGGGGTGGGCCATGCGCATCAGGCGGCTGTAGGCGGCCTGGATCTCGTCGGTGGTGGCGTCTGCGCCGACGCCAAGGGTGGCGCGCGCCTCGGTGGCGCTCATCGGCTCCTTGGTCAGCGCGGCCGGCCTCCGGCGGGGATTGAATCGGGCCGAGCCCATCAGGCTGACGCCGATCGCCAGCAGCGCCACGGCGGGAATCCAGGCCTCGCGGACGGCCAGCAGGGCGGCGGCTATGAGGGCTGCGACCGCGCCCGCCCCGGAGAGGAAGCGCCACTCGCGGCGGATGCGGACCACGCGGCCGCGGCGCCCCGCGGTGACCAGCACCAGCAGGACCAGCGCGCCTAGGAGGATATAGATCATCGCCTATTCTGCGGCGATCGGCGCGACCTCGGCAAATCCGGAGAGTCCGAGGGCGCTCATCAGGGCGCGCAGCTCCTGGCGCGCGGCCACGTGCTGCAGCGACATCGCCACGGGTCGGATGGTCGGCGACAGGTCGGCGACGGTCAGGCCGAAGGGGAACAGCTCGCGGTAGATCACCCGGTCGCGCAGGCCCGGCCCGATGCGGAAGCCGACCTTGCGGGACAGCGCCTGCACCCGCTCGTCCAGGCGCTTGCGGTTGCGGGCCTCGGTGGGGGCCAGGCGGTTGCGCAGCACCACCCAGTCGATCCGCTTGCGGTCGACGGCGGCGCGCTGCTTGCGGCAGTCCCAGACGGTGTCCGAATAGAGGCTGTGGCGAGTGAGCTCGAGGGTCACCGGATCGACCACCCCCAGCATGTCGAAGTCCACGAAGCTGTCGTTCATCGGGGTGACGATCAGGTCGGCGCGGGCGTGGGCCACGCGGCTGACGGCGGTGTCGCTGCCGGGCGTGTCGATGAGGATGAAGTCGGCCGCGGCGCTGGCCTGGGCGAAGGCCGCCTCGAAGCGGGCCGCGGCGTCGTCGCCCTGAGCCACCGCGAACTCCGCCGGCATGGGCGCCTGCACGCCGTTGGCGGCCAGCCAGGCGCGGCGGTTGGCGAAGAAGTGGGCCATGGACTGCTGGCGCAGGTCGAGATCGATGGTCGCCACGCGGGCGCCCCCGTGCAGCAGGGCCACGGCGGTGTGGATGGCGATGGTGGACTTGCCCGCCCCGCCCTTCTCGTTGCCGACCACGATGACGCTGGCCATCTCACGAACTCCGAATCCAAATCGGGGTAGGTTGAGCCTACGCCGCCCCGGCGCGTCAACGCGGCCAGATGACTCTGTCTGTGGATGGACTTGGGCCTGCGCCCTCGCCATAAGCGCCGGCCATGAGCCCGATCGCCCCGCCCATCGTCCGCACCATGGCCGAGCTGCGCGCCCGGGTCGGCGCCTGGCGGGCGGCCGGCGAGCGCGTCGGCTTCACGCCGACCATGGGCGCCCTGCACGAGGGACACCTGTCGCTGGTGCGGCTGGCCAAGCAGCGGGCGGACCGGGCCGTGGTCTCGATCTTCGTCAACCCGACGCAGTTCGCGCCGCACGAGGACTTCGACGCCTATCCGCGCGACGAGGCGCGCGACGCCGAGCTGCTGGCCGGCGTCGGCTGCGACCTGATCTATGCGCCCGCGGCCGCCGAGATGTACCCGCCGGGGTCCTCGACCACGGTGAGCGTCGCCGGGGTGTCGGAGCCGCTGGACGGCGCGGCCCGGCCCGGCCACTTCGCGGGCGTGGCGACGGTGGTGACCAAACTGCTGCTGCAGGCGGGGCCGGACGTCGCGGTGTTCGGCGAGAAGGACTACCAGCAGCTGCAGGTGATCCGCCGGCTGGTGCGCGACCTGGACATCCCCGTGGAGATCATCGGCGGCCCGACGGCTCGGGCCGAGGACGGCCTGGCGCTGTCCAGCCGCAACGCCTACCTGACCACCGCCGAGCGAGCGGCCGCGCCTGAGCTGCACCGGGCGCTGGCCGCCGCCGTCGATCAGCTACGCGCCGGTCGGCCGGTCGCCGAGGCCGAGGCCGAGGCCGTGGCCCGCCTCACGCGCGCGGGCTTCGCGCGCGTCGACTATGTGGAGGTGCGCGGGCCGCACGACCTGGCGCGCCTGGGCCCCGGCCCTATCGCCGGCCCGGCGCGCATCCTGGGCGCCGCCGTGCTCGGCCGGACCCGGCTGATCGACAACCTTCCGGTCTGAAGTTCCACGGCTCAGCTGTGGCCCGTTGACGCACGGCGGAGCTTGCCGGCGCGCGCTGCTCCGGCCGGATATGTGGCTCGGCGCGTCCGCACATCCCTCTTACAGTCGAGCTACGATCGCAACGATCTCGCGGCGTTAACTTCGTTACGGTCAAGCTTGTTAATAGCGCCGGTCTGCCAAATAGGGCGAAAGCTTGGCCGTGAAAGCCATATAGTTCCACGGCCCACGGCAAAGCTATGCGACATCTTGTCGGAACCAAGCCTTAAGCTTGTACGGCTAAGGTCCTGATGCGCGTCCAGGGGGGCGTGCGTGTCAGTCACCGGACCGCCCCATGCCCTATCTCAAGTACGACGGCTCGACCGCGGCCGAGTCGGCGGCTTCGGCTTCGAGCCTCTACGGGACTTCCGCCGCCGAGACGCTGACGGGCACGGCCGCGGCGGAATCGCTGTGGGGTCCGGGCGGCGACACCATGATCGGCGCCGCGGGCGACGACACCTACTACCTGCAGGATCCGGCGGACAAGGTGGTGGAGCTGGCCGGCGGCGGGGTCGACACCCTGGTCGCCTGGCAGAACATCAACCTGGCCAACTACGCCAACGTCGAGAACCTGAAGATCGACGGCGCCAACATCTATGCCGCCGGCGACAGCCACGACAACATCATCACCGCCGGCTCCGGCGCGGAGCAGATCTACGGCGGCGGCGGGCAGGACGTGCTGGTGGCCGGCACGGGCGCCGACACCTTCATCGTCAACGCCGGCGAAGGCAACGACGTCATCGTGGGCTTCAAGACCGCCGGCGACGTGGTCCGCCTGACCGCCGGCTTCACCAGCTTCGCCCAGCTGCAGTCGGCCATGACCCAGGTGGGCGCCGACGTGAAGATCGACTTCGGCGGCGGCCAGGGCCTGATCCTGCGCGGCACCCAGGTCAGCGCGCTGACGGCGGCCAATTTCCAGATCCAGCTCGACGCCACCAAGCTGGGCGCGATGACCTTCCATGACGAGTTCTCGAGCCCGCTGTCGGTGTGGAACGCCACCTACAACCCGACCGGCACCTGGCGCCCGGACTACGGTTACCAGGGCGCCAATGGCGTCGGCTCCTACACCCTGCCCGGCAACGGCGAGCAGCAGATCTACACCTCGCCCTATTTCCGCGACCACAACGGCAATTTCTCGGAGAGCCCGTTCGTCTCCAATCCCGACGGCACGCTGTCGATCATCGCCAAGCCGTCTGCCAATTCCGAGCTGTTCGGCTACGGCTACACCTCGGGCATGATCTCCACCAAGGAGAGCTATTCCCAGACCTACGGCTACTTCGAGATGCGCGCCGAGCTGCCGCATGCGGCCGGCGGTTGGCCGGCCTTCTGGCTGGTGCCGGCCGATGGCTCCTGGCCGCCCGAGCTCGACGTGATGGAGACCCTGACCGGCGACCCGAACCTCGACCACACCACCGACCATTCGCAGGCGTCCGGAACCCACACCCAGCAGGGCCTCGCCTCCTACATCCCCGACACCGCCTCCGGCTACCACACCTACGGCGTGCTTTGGACGCCCAGCGACCTGGTCTGGTACGTCGACGGCGTGGAGGTGTTCCACACCGCCACTCCGGCCGACATGAACAAGCCGATGTATATGATCGCCAACCTGGCGCTCGGCGGCTGGGCCGGCGCCATCGACCCCACCCAGATGCCCGAGGAGATGCGGATCGACTACATCCGCGCCTATAGCCTGGGCAGCCTGACGGGCTCGGCCACGACGACCGTCTCGCCGCCGCCGGTGAGCCCGCCCCCGGTTTCGCCGCCGCCCGTCTCACCCTCTCCACCCGTGTCGCCGCCGCCGGTTTCGCCGCCCTCGACGCCCGGCGTCATCACCTCGGCCGGCAGCGGCTCGATCCTGGTGGGAACCTCAGGCGCCGACACCCTGGTGTCCTTCCAGGGCGGCGAGACCATGACCGGCGGCGCGGGCGCCGACGTCTTCTCCTTCCCGACCAAGCCGTGGACGCCGACCCACATCACCGACTTCCAGCTGGGCGTGGACCGGATCGACATCTCGGGCCTCTACGCCGACGGCTACCACGGGACCGATCCGGTGGCGGACGGCTACGTGCAGTTCTTCTCCGACGGCGCCGGCGGCACGAAGGTGCTGGTCGATCTCGACGGCCCGGCCTCGGGCCACCCCTGGCCGGACTACATCTTCAACCTCGACAATGTAGCGCCGGACCACCTGACCGCGGCCCAGGTGTTCGGCGGCGGCGGCACGGGCTCCGCGCCCTCGCCGCCGCCGCCCGTTTCGCCGCCGGTGTCGCCGCCTCCCGTCTCCCCGCCTCCGGTCTCGCCCCCGCCTGTCGGCGTCGGCGGCGGCGGTGGCTCCACGGGCTCAGGCGATGTGATCCTGGTCGGCCAGGCCGGCGGCGCGAGCCTGCAGGGCGGCGCCGGCAACGACACCA
>JAQGIV010000154.1 GCA_028290945.1 Phenylobacterium sp.
CGGTGTCGGGGAGGATGAACTGCTCGGGATGGCCGGGCTGGGCGAGGTCGGGTCCGCCGATCACCCGGGCGGCCCGGTCGGCTGCGGCGGCCAGCCTGCTGGCGGCGGGCGAGGCCTGCACCCCGGCCGCCCAGACCACGGCGCCGGCCGCGATCCGCTGGCCGCCCACCGTGACGCCCGCGCCGTCGATGGCGGTGACCGCCTGGCCGGTCAGCACCTCCACGCCCATCCGGCGCAACGACGCCGCGGCATGGGCGCTGAGCGCCGCCGGGAAGGACGGCAGGATGCGCGGCCCGGCCTCGATCAAGAGGACACGGGCCTTGGCCGGGTCGACGTTCTTGAAGTCCGGCGGCAGGGCGTAGCGCGCCACGTCGGCGATGGCGCCGGCCATCTCCACCCCGGTTGGCCCGCCGCCTACGACGGCAAAGGTGGTCAGCGCCTCCCGCGTCGCGAGATCGGGCGCCAGCTCGGCCCGCTCGAAGGCGATGAGAATCTGCCGCCGGATGGCCGTGGCGTCCTCGATCCGCTTCAGCCCCGGCGCATGGGCCGCCCAGTCGTCGTGGCCAAAATAGGCGTGGGTGGCGCCGGTGGCGATCACCAGCAGGTCATAGGGAAAGTCGCCGCCGGCGGTGTGGACCGACCGCTTGGCGAGGTCGACGCCGGTCACCTCGGCCATCAGCACCTGGGTGTTGGCCTGGCCGCCCAGGATGCCGCGGATCGGCCAGGCGATGTCGGCAGGCGTCAGGGCGGCGGTGGCCACCTGGTAGAGCAGGGGCTGGAAGGTGTGGTGGTTGGCCCGGTCGATCAGCACCACCTCCACGGGCGCGTCGCGCAGCGCCTTGGCCGCGGCGAGGCCGCCGAAGCCGCCGCCTATGATGACGACGCGCGGTCTTGGGGTCGGCTCAGCCATCGGCCCTTCCGGCTCGGGAGGCGACTGCACCAGACTCCGCCGCCGCGCGCCACCGCGGAAATTTCCACCGGCTCGGGCGGCGAACTCACAAAAGAAAACGGGGGCCCCGAAGGACCCCCGTTCCCAACTCTCCGAAACTGTCGGTCCGGGCTAGCCGTGGACCACTTCCCCGTGGAGGTTGATGTCGAGACCCTCGATCTCGACCTCTTCGGAGACCCGCAGACCGATCGTGTACTTGATCACCGTCAGGATGATGAAGGTCACGATGGCGCAGTAGAAGAAGGTCGCCCCGATGTCCTCGAGCTGCAGGATCATCTGGTGGGGGTTGTGGTCGTGGACCCACCCCTTGCCGACCGAGTTGATCGCGTTGGACGCGAACACCCCGGTGAGCAGGGCGCCCAGCGCGCCTCCGACCCCGTGCACGCCCCAGGCGTCGAGGGCGTCGTCGTAGCCGAAGATCTTCTTCACGTGGACCGCCGAGATGTAGCAGACCACGCCGGCCACCAGGCCGATGATCAGGGCGTCCATCGGACCCACGAAGCCCGAGGCCGGGGTGATCGCCACCAGGCCCGCCACCGCGCCGGACACCATGCCCAGCACCGACGGCTTCTTGGAGACGATCCACTCGGCGACCATCCAGGAGAGCACCGCCCCCGCCGTGGCGATCTGGGTGGCCGCGGCGGCCATGCCGGCGTTGACGTTGGAGGTCACCGCAGAGCCGGCGTTGAAGCCGAACCAGCCGACCCACAGCAGGCTGGCGCCGATCACGCTGTAGGCCAGGTTGTGCGGGGCCATGTTCTCGACGCCCAGGCCCTTGCGCTTGCCGAGCATCAGGGCCGCCACCAGGCCGGCGGTGCCGGCGTTCAGGTGGACGACGGTGCCGCCCGCATAGTCCAGCGCGCCTGCCGAGCCGAGCCAGCCGCCGCCCCACACCCAGTGGGCGATCGGGCAGTAGACCAGGATCAGCCACGATCCCATGAAGGCCAGGAAGGCGGAGAACTTCATCCGGTCGGCCAGGGCGCCGGCGATCAGCGCCGGGGTGATGATCGCGAAGGTCATCTGGAAGAACATGTAGACGGATTCAGGGATGGTCGCGGCCAGCGAGCTGGTCGAGTTCAACCCCATCGGCCCCAGCAGCAGGTAGTTCACCCCGCCGATGTACTTGTTCATCCCCGCGCCGGCCGCCGGCGTGAAGGCCAGCGAATAGCCGATCACCATCCACAGCACGGTGATCAGCGCCGTGGCCGCGAAGCTCTGGGCCAAGGTCGCCAGGATGTTCTTCTTGCGCACCATGCCGGCGTAGAACAGCGCCAGGCCCGGGATGGTCATCATCAGGACCAGCACCGAGGAGGTGAGCATCCAGGCGGTGTCGCCGGTGTCGATCTTGGGCGGCGCAGGCGCGGCGGCAGCCGCCGCTGCGCCCGCCGCAGCCGCCACACCAGCGCCGCCGAAGATCGACACCGGCGACACCGCCTGGATGCTCACCTCCTCCGTGCTGGTCCTGATGATGACCATCCCGGGGCTGGCGCTCTTCTATGCCGGCATGGTGCGGAAGAAGAACATCCTGGCGACGCTCGCCCAGAGCTTCGCCGCGACCGCCCTGATCACCGTGCTCTGGATGATCATCGGCTACTCCATCGCCTTCACGGACGGGGGCGCGAACAACAAGCTGATCGGCGGGGTGAAGTACCTGCTGCTCGGCCCGATGGGGCTGAACGCCACC
>JAQGIV010000156.1 GCA_028290945.1 Phenylobacterium sp.
AGAGGTCGTACTCGGCGTTGATCCGCAGGCGCGCCAGCCAGACGACGAAGATCACCATGCCGATGAACAGGATCAGCGAGGAGAGGCCGACCAGGGCGTAGTTGGCGTTCTTTTCCATCAGGCCTCCGTCTTCACCCTGGCCGCCGCGGCGCGGCCGCGCGGGCCAAGGAAGTATTCCTGGATCCAGGGGTGATCCGATTTTTCGAGCTCTCTGACCGGCGCCACCGCGACGATCTTCCTGTCGGCCAGCACCGCCACCCGATCGGTGATCGCATAGAGGGTGTCGAGGTCGTGGGTGATCATGAACACCGTCAGGTCCAGGCTTTCCGACAGGTCGTGGATCAGTTCGTCGAACGCCGCCGCCCCGATCGGGTCGAGGCCGGAGGTGGGCTCGTCGAGGAACAGCAATTCGGGATCGAGCGCCAGGGCGCGCGCCAGGCCCGCCCGCTTCTTCATGCCGCCCGACAGCTCCGCCGGCTTCAGGGCGCCGGCGTCGGGCCGCAACCCCACCAGCGCGATCTTCAGGTCGGCCAGCTCATAGATATCCTTGCGGGCCATGTTGGTGTGCTCGAACAGCGGCGCGGCTACATTCTCCTGCACGGTCAGGTTGGAGAACAGGGCCCCGGCCTGGAACAGCACGCCCCAGCGCTTCTCGATGGCCGTCCAGCGCCGCTCGGAGACGTGGGCGATATCCTGGCCGAACACCTTGATGACCCCGCCCTGCGCCCGCTTCAGGCCGATGATGGTGTTGAGCAGCACCGACTTGCCGGCCCCCGAGCCGCCGACCACCCCCAGCACCTCGCCGCGCTTGACGGTGAGGTTGAGGCCGTCGTGCACCACATGGTCGCCGAAGCCGGAGCGCAGGCCGCGCACCTCGATCACCGGGCCGGGGGCGTCGAGGGCCTCCTCGTCGCTGAGTTCGTCCTCGCGGGCGCTCAAAACCCCAGCTCCATGTACATCAGGGCGAAGGCGGCATCGATCATGATGATGGCGAAGATGGCGTGGACGACGGCCGCGGTCACCCGCCGGCCGAGCGATTCCACGTCGACGCCGACCTCCATGCCCTGGCGGCAGCCGATGCCGGCGATCACCGCCGCCATCACGGGCGCCTTGGAGAGCCCGACCCAGAAGTTCTCGACGCCCACATTGTCGACGATCCGCTGCAGGAAGAAGGACGGCCCGAGGTCGAGGACGTTCCAGACCACCACCAGCCCGCCGAACAGGCCGGCCAGCACCGCCACGAAGGTCAGCAGCGGAATGGCGATCAGCAGCGCGCCGAAGCGCGGGAACACCAGGGCCTCGAACGGATCGACGCCCAGCACCTGCATGGCGTCGATCTCCTGGTTCATCTTCATCGAGCCGATCTCGGCGGCGAAGGCCGAGGCCGAGCGCCCGGCCAGCAGGACGGCGGTGATGACGATGCCGAATTCGCGCAGCACCGCGATGCCGATCAGCTCCACGCTGAACACCTCGGCCCCGAACTGGCGCAGCTGGTTGATGCCCAGCAGGGCGATCACCGCACCGATGAAGAACGACGTCACCGCCACGATGGGGATGGCGTCCAGCCCCGCCCGCTCAATCAACGACACCAGCGCCGCCCAGCGGATCCGCTTGGGGTGGGTCACTAGGTTCACCGGCACGCGCGCCAGCACCACCAGCAGGTGGCCAAGGAAGACCATGGTCTCCAGGCCCTCGGAGGCGACGTTCACCACCCCCTTGCCGATGCGGATGGTCAGCTCGTGGAAGCCGGTGGGTCCGGGCTGGGCCACCACCTTGGTGCGCGCCGCCTCGCCGACCAGCTTCATCAGCCGCAGGGTTTCGGGGCGGCCCTTCACGCGGTCGAGGTCGAAGGCGGGGCCGGCGGCCTTGATCAACGCATAGGCGCCGGCGGTGTCCAGCCGGTCGACGCCGGCCAGGTCGAAGGCGATGCGGCGCTCGCCCTTCAGCTCGCGCAAAAGCCCCGGACCCGCCGCGCCGAGCCGGTCGGCCGTCCAGCTGCCGGAGAGCGAGGCCGTCGGCCCGTCCGGACCGGGCTCGATCTTGTAGTCGGCGGGGCTCTCCATTCCGGCGCGCGGACTCCGATGGTTGGGGCGCCGCCTTGAGTCGTCGCCCCACAAGACGAACCCTACCAGAGGCGGCGCAGGGTCCGAACGCCCTTATGGCGCCGGTTGTTCCGCCTGCGCTTTCGGCCAAGCTCGCGCGGCCGTGATCGGCTACAGTGGAGCTGAGCCAACATTTGGCCCAAGTCGGCCGGGTATGAGCAGGGTTCGGATCCGCAGGGGTGGGATCCGGGAGTGACGTGGAGAGTAGTTTGACCCGCCCGATAGATCTCGCCGGCAAGTCCGGCGCCCGCTACCGCTACACGCCGATGGAGGAGGAGCGGTTCCTGCCGCCCGCCGGGGCGAACTTCGTCATCGCCGAGCTGACGCGGGATGGCGCGCGCGTGGTCTATGCGGGGGAAACCGACAACCTGGCCAAGCAGAGCTGGCGTCCGGCGCTGGAGAAGGCGCGGCAGACCTACGCCAAGGCCAAGATCCTGACGCGGCTCAACGTCACCCGCGCGGTGCGCGAGGCCGAGCGCATCGACCTGATCGAGCAGTACGAGCCGCCGCTGAACAGCGAGAACCGCGCCTAGGCGTCAGAACCGCTCGACGATGATCGCCGGCGCCATGCCACCGGCGGCGCACATGGTGACCAGGCCACGCTTCAGGCCGCGCCGCTCCAGCTCGTCGACCATGGTGCCGATCAGGATCGCGCCGGTAGCGCCGATCGGGTGGCCGAGCGCCATGGCGCCGCCGTTC
>JAQGIV010000036.1 GCA_028290945.1 Phenylobacterium sp.
GGCGCGGCGCGGGCGGGCTTGGGCGCGGGCTCGGCCTTGGCGGGCGCGGGCTTGGCCGGGGCGGCGGCCTTGGTTTCGACAGGCGCGTCGGTCGCCGAGGGCGGCGTCGGGCGGGCCAGGCTGAAGCGGCCCATCCTACTTCGCTCCCTTCGGGAGCTTCGCAGGACTAGCGATGCGGGCTGCGAAGCCTTGGCGGAGCAGTCCCATCAGGCAGCCCTCGTCGCGTCGCGGCGGGCGGCCTCGGAGACCAGCTTCTCCACCAGGGCCTCGATGTCCTTGACGATCTTCGACTTCGGCCGGTGTTGGGCGATGGGGCCGCCCAGGTTGACCGAGGCGGCGGCGGCCTCCCAGTCGGAGGAGACGCCGGCCACCGCCTTGCGCTGCAGGGCCCGCTCGGCCTCGGCCATGGAGGGGGCGGGTCCGAACATCCGGCTGGCCAGGCGGTTGAGCACGATGCGCGGCTTCAGGCCCGTGCCCAGGGCGTCCTCGATCTCGTCGGAGAGGGCGCGGGCGGCCAGCAGGGCCGGGACGGTGAGCTCGGAGATCACCAGCACCTCGTCGGCGCCGGCCAGCGCCTCCAGGGTCCAGGGCCGGCGGTGGCGCGGCACGTCGAGGATCACCCAGTCGTAGCTCTCGCAGGCGATCTCCAGCACCCGCAGCACGGCTTCGCGCGAGGCGGTGTCGAAGGCCGCGGCGTCGCGCGGGTGGGCCAGCAAGTCGAGGCGGTCGCTCACCGGGGTGGCGAAGGCCTGCAGCATGGAGGCGTCGATGCGCTCGGCGGCCGGGCCGAACTCGGACAGGCGCAGGGCCGGCGTGGCGCCGAGGTAGGCCGAGGCCGCGCCGTCGGCCACGTTGAGGTCCACCAGGCAGACCCGGCCCTTGTCGGCGGCGGCCAGGGCATGGGCGATCTCGATGGCGATGGTGGTGGCCCCCGAGCCGCCGACCGCGCCGGTCACCGCCCAGCAGCGGGAGTCGCTCGCAGGGCCGGCGGCCGGCGCGGCCACGGCGGCCAGCAAGGCCAGCATGGCGGCGCTGAGCTGCTCGTCGCTGAACGGCGCCTCCAGGATATCGGCGTGGTCCAGGCGCAGCAGGTTGCGCACCAGGCCGGCCGGCAGGCTGGCGCCGACCATCAGCACCGGCGGCGGCGCCTTGGCGGCGGACAGGGATTTGACGGCGGCGGCCAGCGCCGCGGCGTCCCAGGCGTCGGCGTCGATCAGCACCAGGTCGCAGTCGGCGAGGCCGAGGCCGTCCAGCTGTTCCACCGTGCCGGCGACGATCTCCGCGCCGGCCAGCGCGGCTTGCGCCGTCTCGCCCAGCGCTGCGCCCAGCGCCAGCACGCGACGGCCGGGGAGGGCGGGACCGCCCGGCGGCGGGGACTTGGATCCGAACAGGGCCATCGCTTAGCGCTTCGTCCCGGCGGGATCGGTGGTCATCGGCTTGTCCAGCGGCTGGCCGCGCAGCAGCAGGTCCTCGGGCCGGGGCTCGACGCCCATGAGGGTCTGCGGGGCCTCGGCGCGGGCGAAGTCCGACGGACCGGCGAGGCGCGGGGTGACGATGATCACCAGCTCGGTCTCGTTGTTCTGCCAGCGGGTCGAGCGGAACAGGGCCGAGAGGATCGGGATCTGGCCCAGGCCCGGCACCTGGCTGACCGAGTTCTGGTAGTTGCGCTGGAACAGGCCGCCGATGGCCAGCGACGCGCCGTTGCGCAGCTCCACCGTGGTGTTGGTCTTGCGCGTGATCAGGCCCGGGATCGTGAAGCCGTTGACCCGCAGCGAGTTCGACGGGTCGAGCTGGCTGACCTCGGGGGCGACCTCCAGGCGGATCAGGCCGTTGTCCTGGACCACCGGGCGGAAGTCGAGCTTCACGCCGTACTGGCGGAATTCCAGGGTGATGGTGGTGACGCCGCCGCCGCTGCTCTGGGGCACCGGATAGGGGAACTCGCCGCCGGCCAGGAAGGAGGCCTTCTCGCCGGAGATGGCCACCAGGTTGGGCCGCGCGAGGGTGTGGATCAGGCCCTTGTTCTCCAGGGCCGCCAACTGCACGTCGACCAGGGTGCTGCCGGAGCGGCCGGTCAGGGAGAGCAGGCCGGCCGGCGAATCCGAACCGATCAGGCCGCGGCCGGTGAGCAACTGGAACGAGCCGTTCTGGATGTCCAGGCTGACGCCCATGTCGCGCAGCGCCGAGCGGGAGGCCTCCAGCACGCGGACCTCCAGGATCACCTCCTGCGAGGCGCGGACGGTCAGGTTGTTGGTGACGAAGCCGGTGGCGTACTTCTCGGCCAGCTTCTCGGCGCGGGCGGCGACGCCGGTGTCGGACACCTGGCCCAGCAGCAGCACGCCCTGGCCGGCGTTGGTCACCCGGATGTGCTCGGCGGGGAAGGCGACGGCCAGGGCATCCTGCAGGCCGCCGGCGTCGTAGGCCACGTTGATATCGATCACCTCGGCGAGCTGGCCGCCGGGGCCATAGACCAGCACGTTGGTGGCGCCGATGTCCTTGCCGCGCACATAGAAGGTGCGGTCGGAGGTGGCCACCACCTGGGCGATGTCGGTCTGGGCGACGACGATCTTGCTGGCCGGCTGGTTGAGCCGGAAGGCCAGCGTCTTGTCGCGCGGCACGGTGATCCGGCGGTTGACCACCGGCTCGCTGGCCATGGGCGTGGCGGCGCGGGCCGGCGCAGGGGCCAGGGCGGCGAAGGCCAAGGCGACGGCCAAGGCGCCAGCGAGCGGCGCGCCGATCGGGGGACGCTTCATGGGGGGCACACTTTGCATGGGGTCAGGACGGCGTATTGCCGGCGCTGAAGGAACTGGGCGTCAGGGCCGGGCCGGCGGCGGCGGCCGGCGCGGCGGGGGCGGGGGCGATCCCCGTCGACGTCGTGCGCGGGGCGCCGCCGTGCTGTGAGATCTCCGCCGGATCACCGGAACGGACGGCGCTCATGATTGCGGTCGATCGACTGTTGGCCCCAGCGGACATCTCGCCTCTACACGGGGATCGGTAGAAGAACGCCAATACCTTAGGAGCGGTCGTGGCGCGCCGCCCGGTGGGGGCCGTCATTAAACTGACGCGCACCTCGGCGGCGTCATCGTCCTGACGGAGCGGCGCTCGCCGTGGGCTGGGCCGGCGCGAGATCGGCCCTCCGGCGGAGGGTACGGGCCTTGCTTAGAGAACGTGCGGAGGAAAGTAATGAGTGAAGACGACGAGAACGTGGCGGCCCCCGCCGCCGCGGCCGGCAAGAGCAAGGTCCTGCCCGCGCTGCTGGTCATCAATACGCTGCTCTTGACCGGTGTCCTCATCTTCGTGATGAAGCGGCCGGCCGCGCACGCCGCGCCCGAGGTCAAGGAGGAGGGCGCCGCGGCGGAGGCATCCGGTCACGGCGACCCCGAGGCAAAGCCGGCCGAGGGAGGACACGGCGCCGCCGAGGCGGCCGGCACCGGACCCACCGTCCGCTTCGATAATTTAAACGTCCAGCTCAA
>JAQGIV010000046.1 GCA_028290945.1 Phenylobacterium sp.
AGCCCCGCATCTGGCTGATCGCCGGGCCCACCGCAAGCGGCAAGTCCAGCTTGGCGCTGCGGCTGGCCGAGGCGGCCGACGCCGAGATCGTCAACGCCGATTCCATGCAGCTCTACCGCGACCTGCGGGTGCTGACCGCCCGGCCGAGCGTGGAAGACGAGGCGCGCGCCCCGCATCACCTGTTCGGCACGGTGGACGCCGCCGAGGGCTGGTCGGTGGGCCGCTGGCTGCGCGCGGCGGGCGAGCGGCTGCAAGAGTTGGCCGCCGCCCACCGGCCAGTGATCTTCGTGGGCGGCACCGGCCTCTATTTCCGCGCCCTGACCAAGGGGCTGGCGCACATCCCGCCGGCGCCGGCCGCCGTGCGCCGCGAGGCCGAGGCCGACTACGACCTGATGGGCGAGAGCGCCTTCCGCGGCCGGCTGGGCGCCTACGACCCGGCCGCCGCCGCCCGCATCTCCGAGGGCGACCGCCAGCGGCTGGTGCGCGCCTGGGAGGTCTATGCCGCCACCGGCACGCCAATCTCCGACTGGCAGCAGAGCGGCGAGCCGGTGCTGACCGGCGACGCCTGGCGCGCCGTGGCCCTGGAGCCGCCGCGCGCGGCGCTCTACGCCCGCTGCGACGACCGGCTGGAAGCCATGGTCGCCCAGGGCGCGGTGCTGGAGACCGCGGCCCTGCTGGCCCGCGACCTCGACCCCAGCCTGCCGGCCATGAAGGCGGTGGGCGTGCGGGAGTTCGCGGCCTATGTGCGCGGCGAGATCGAGATGGACGCGGCGCTCGCCGCCGCCCAGCGGGAGACCCGCCGCTACGCCAAGCGCCAGCTCACCTGGATGCGCGGCCAGATGGAGGGCTGGCCGCGGCTCGATGCCGCCGACCCCGACGAGCAGTGGAGGCAGTTTCTTGCCCTGGAGCCGAGCTTGACGCCCGGTTAGCGGCATGCGAAATCCGTGAACGTCCATTTTGAGGAAATCCGTTGCGCGGAATTCTTGTACTCGTAAGGCGGCCGCAACCGGTCTGACACCCCGTCAGCTCCGAACGGTCGCTCGCACCCAGGCCCCCTCGCGGGCCTTTTTTATTGCCCTACCCCGCCAAGGCCCGACCCCCATGACCGCCCACCAGACCATCGAAGTTCAGCAGGACGTCATCTCCGGCGCCGAGATCGTGGTGCGCGCCCTCCTCGACCAGGGCGTCGACGTGCTGTTCGGCTATCCCGGCGGGGCGGTGCTGCCGATCTATGACGCCCTGTTCGCCGAGCCGAAGCTGCGCCACATCCTGGTGCGCCACGAGCAGGGCGCGACCCATGCCGCCGAGGGCTATGCCCGCTCCACCGGCAAGCCCGGCGTGGTGCTGGTCACCTCCGGCCCCGGCGCCACCAATGCGGTCACCGGCATCGTCGACGCCCTGATGGATTCGATCCCGCTGATCGTCATCACCGGCCAGGTGGCCACCCACCTGATCGGCACCGACGCCTTCCAGGAATGCGACACCATCGGCATCACCCGGCCCTGCACCAAGCACAACTACCTGGTGAAGTCGGTCGACGACCTGCCGCGCATCCTGCACGAGGCCTTCCATATCGCGACCTCGGGCCGGCCGGGCCCGGTGGTCATCGACATTCCGAAAGACGTGCAGTTCGCCAAGGGCCGCTACCAGGGCCCCAAGGAGGTCGTGCACGCCCATAATTACCAGCCTCGGACGAAGGGCGACCCGGGTCGCATCGCCGAGGCCGCGGCCCTGATCGCCAAGGCCCGGCGGCCGATCCTCTACACCGGCGGCGGGGTGATCAACGCGGGGCCCAGAGCCTCGGCCCTGCTGCGCGAGCTGGCGGCGCTGACCGGCGCGCCGGTCACCTCGACCCTGATGGGCCTGGGCGCCTTCCCGGCGTCGGACAAGCAATGGCTGGGCATGGTCGGCATGCACGGCTCGTTCGAAGCCAACAACGCCATGCACGACTGCGACGTGATGGTGGCCATCGGGGCGCGGTTCGACGACCGGGTGACCGGCCGGCTCGACGCCTTCGCGCCCACCTCGCGCAAGATCCACATCGACGTGGACGCCTCGTCGATCGGCAAGAACGTGCGCGCCGACATCGGCATCGTCGGCGACGCCGCCTCGGTGCTCGAGGACCTGATCGCGGTCTGGAAGCAGCGCGGCTATCAGGCCGACAAGGCCGCCTCGGCCGACTGGTGGCGGGAGATCGACGCCTGGCGGGCGCGGGATTCGTTCCGCTACCGGCCCGACGCCAAGCTGATCAAGCCGCAGCACGCCATCCAGCGGCTCTACGAGCTGACCCGCGGCCACGACGTCTACATCACCACCGAGGTCGGCCAGCACCAGATGTGGGCGGCCCAGTTCTTCCACTTCGAGGAACCCAACCGCTGGATGACCTCCGGCGGCCTGGGCACCATGGGCTACGGCCTGCCGGCCGCGGTGGGCGTGCAGATCGCCCACCCCGACAGCCTGGTCATCGACATCGCCGGCGACGCGTCCGTGCAGATGACCATGCAGGAGATGTCGACGGCGGTGCAGCACGACCTGCCGATCAAGATCTTCATCCTCAACAACGAGTGGATGGGCATGGTGCGCCAGTGGCAGCAGCTGCTGCACGGCGAGCGCTATTCGCACTCCTATTCGGCGAGCCTGCCGGACTTCGTGAAGCTGGCCGAGGCCTATGGCGGGGTCGGCTTCCGCGCCGAGCATCCCGACGAGCTGGACGACAAGATCCGCGAGATGATCGCGGTGAAGAAGCCGGTGATCTTCGACTGCCGGGTGACCAAGGAAGAGAACTGCTTCCCGATGATCCCCTCGGGCAAGGCCCACAACGAGATGATCATGGCCGAGGAAGCCCGCGACCTGGGCTCGATCATCGACGACGCGGGCAAGGGGCTGGTCTGACGACGCAGCCTCTCCCCCCGCGAAGCGAGGGGGGAGAGGACCAAGGAGAGGGGCGGCGCAGGACGCGCCGATCCCACTCCCGTCGCAACAAGGGCCATGGCCGGACCGCCGATAAGCTGATCGCCGGAGCCACCCCTCTCCCTACCCTCTCCCCTCTCGCTTCGCGGGGGGAGAGGCGGTGCTAGCGCGCGCCGATGCGGTTCATCACTTCGCGCGGGATGGCGTAGTGCGCCACGACGGCGGCGCGGTCGCGCAGGCCCATGACTTCGCGCTGCACGAAGAAGCACCAGGCGGCGTCGGCGGCGGCGCTCAGCTTCTCGGCCCGGCCCTCGGCGCCCTGGTGGTCGCGCAGCGCGGCCAGCGCCTTTTCCAGCTTCTCGCCCTGCCGGCCCAGCGAGGCCGCCTGTTCCTGCAGCAGTTCGTACTGCAGCACCGCCTCGCCGGTCTCGAACCGGAGGCGCTTGGTCAGGCTCTGGGGCATGCGAAGCGAGGACATGGTCGCCAATGTCGGCGCCACGCCCCCGTCGCGCAAGCGGCCTAGGACCAGCCGTTGTAGAAGAACCGCTCCTCAGCGATCTTGCCGTCCTTGATGGTGTAGACGGCCATTTCGTCCATGGCGGTCCGCTGGCCGGTCGCCTTGGGCGTGAGCTCCATCTTGAAGCGGACCACGAACTGGTCGCCGTTGACGAAGGGTCCCTCGACCTCGACGCCGTGCATCTCATGGTTGGCGGCCCACCACTCGCCCTTGCCACGGACCGCCGCGATGCCGCGGCTGGCCGGATCGCCGCCGCCCGGCGCGCCGGCCTCGACGCTGACCACGTCCTCAGCCCAATATTTCTCGCCGCTCTCGGCGAACTTGCCCTCTCTGCAAAGCGCGACGAGATCGTTGGCGATGTCTTGCGTCGTCATGGGAAGTCCCTTGCTGTCTGGCGAACCACGAGCTTGCGCCGCCGAGATGACGGCCAGGTGTCGGGCCCTGTTTGTAGGACGCGCGGAACGGCGGGATACCGACAGTCCGCCGCCACGAAGCCGATGGGACTAGGCCTACCTCGTGACAGCGTGCTGGCAGCAGCCGGCCGGCCAAGGCTATAAGACGCCCATGACCGACGCCCAGCCCGCCTCCGTCTACGACCTCGCCCACAAGGAGGAGGCCGAGAGCCTGGCGACCTTCGCCTGCCTGGTCGACAACGAGCCGGGCGTGCTGCACCGGGTGGTCGGCCTGTTCGCGGCGCGCGGCTACAACATCGAGAGCCTGACGGTCGCCGAGACCGACCGCAACGCCCACACCAGCCGCATCACCATCGTCACCCGCGGCACCTTGCAGGTGCTGGGGCAGATCGAAGCCCAACTGCAGAAGATGGTCTCCATGCGCCATGTGCAGGACGTGAGCCGCGATCCCAACGGCCTGGAGCGCGAGCTGGCCCTGGTGAAGGTGCGCGGCGCGGGCCCCGACCGGGTCGAGGCGCTGCGCGTGTCCGAGATCTTCCGCGCCAAGGTGATCGACACCACCCACGAGAGCTTCGTCTTCGAGCTGACCGGCGCGCCGTCGAAGATCGACCGGTTCTGCGACCTGATGCGGCCGCTGGGCCTGGTGGAGGTGTCGCGCACCGGCGTGCTCTCCATCCAGCGCGGCGTGGAAGCGCTTTAGCGAAACTCCACCATCGGCTCGCGCGCTTTGAAGGCGTGCGTTCGATCTTCATCGCGGCCCTGATCGCCACCGCCTGCGCGGGCGCCGGCCATGCGCAGCTGTTCCGCCGCGCGCCGCAGGGCAGCCCGCCGGCCAACCTGCCGCCCGCCGAGGCCGAGATCTGGCCCTATCCGCCGCCTGACCCGAAGGCCTGGTGGACCGACAAGTGGCCGGCGGCGGGCGAGGCGGCCGATCCGCTGGGCGGCCGGCGCATCCCGCGCGGCCAGCGCCTGGCGCCCATCGACAACGGCGTCGAGCCCTCCACCTACCGGCTGTGGGGCCTGATGCCGCTGCAGTGGCAGGTGATCGAGCCCGGCGAGATGATCCTGGAGGTCTGGGTGCGGCCGGCCACCAGCGTGCGCCAGAGCGTCGCCCGGGTGGTCGTGCGGCGCGACGGCCGCGCCTTCGTGCAGGGCCGCGCCGGCCTCGCCTGCTGCGAGGCGCAGATCACCCGGCGCATCGGCTTCGACGCCGAGTTGCCGCCCGGCGCCGCCGAGCGGTTCCTGGCGCTGCGCAACCACCCCATGTGGGCCGCGCCGCGGCTGGTGCTGGTGAAGGAGATCGGCGCCGCCGAGGGGGTCTGCGTCAACGGGGTGGGCTACGACCTCACCCTGCTGGTCCCCGGCCGCTCGCGGACCCTGCACCGGGCCTGCGACGACGCCGCGGTGGGCCAGGTGGCCGACGCGCTGGAGCCGACGCTCAGGGCCGCGCTCGGCCAGGACCCGCGCTTCGACGTGCTCTATCCCGGCGGGATCGACTACGGCCTCGACCGCCAGGCCTACCGGGACCTGCTGGCCCAGGGCGGGTCGCTGCGGCCCGATCCGGCCGGCCGGGCCCAGCCGCCGGGCGCCGAGCCCGCGCCGGTGGAGGCGGCCGCGCCTAGGCCGCCTGCACCTGGGCCGGGGCCTGGCCCCGCGCCCGCATCTCCGCGGTGATCCGCCGGGTCACGATGTAGCGCACGCTGGCGTACTGGAGGGCGAACAGGGCAAGCTTCGACGGCAGCGGGAAGATCGCCAGGAAGGCCGGCCACTGCGGGGTGAACCACAGGGCGAACACCAGGTTGGCGACCGCCGTCACCGCCATCAGCCCGGCCCAGACATAGCCCCAGCGGATCATCAGGTCGTCGGCGTGATGGCCCGCGTCGCTCGCCACGTAGCGCAGCATCCAGCCGCGCTTCAGCATCACCGCCGCGATGGCGAAATAGATCAGCGTCGGCTTGACCATCACGAAGCGCGGATCCTTGGTGACGATGCTGATGGTCCCGAACACCAGGGCGAGGCCGAGGCCCGCCCATTGCAGCAGCGGCACCTGTTGGCGCAGCGCCTTCACAATAAGCACCTCGGCCAATCCAACGCCTACGGCGGCGGCAGTGGCGATCCGCACGTCCACGTGCAGGGCCATCAGCGCTGCGAAAACGATGGTCGGCAGGAAGTCCCAGGCGAGCGGACGGATGGCTTGGATAAGGCCGGACATTGCGGTTTCCCCAATCAAAACTGAGGCCCCAAGGCTATCTGCGTACAGCGTAAGCCACAAACCCGCTGACGAAGCCCAGGTGGCGGTTCGCGCAAACCCCGCGGCGATCGGCGCTTCGCGAACCGCGTTAGGCCTCTTGCAAGTGCGGCCCGGTATAGGTTTTACACCCCGCCATGAGTCTTTCCGCCGCCACGCTCCACGCCCGACTGACCACGCCCGCCCTGCTGGCGGTGCTGGTGGTCTTCGCCGTGCTGAGCCTCGGCACCCTGCAACTGCTCAAGCTGCAGCCGGCCGGCGTGGACTTCGCGGGCCTGTGGGCCGGCGGCAAGGCGGCGATCACCGACATCGGCCGGCTGTACGACTTCCGCTACGTCTCGGAGCTGCAGCAGTGGCCGCTGGGCCTCGGCCGCCTGCGTCCCTACGCCTATCCGCCCTCGGCCCTGTTGCTGTTCACGCCGTTCGCGCTGGCGCCCTGGAACCTGAGCTACATCATCTGGACCGTGCTGAGCGGCGCCTTCTTCGTCTGGACCGGCGTCCGGGCCGGGGCGCCCAAGTGGTTCGTGCTGATCCCGTGGGTGGCCTTCGCGGCCTTCTGCGGCCAGGCGACGTTCCTGCTGGGCGGCCTGGTGATGGCCGGCCTGACGCTGGTCGAGGCGCCGATCCTGGCCGGGGTGCTGTTCGGTGTGGCCGCGGCGGTGAAGCCGCAGCTCCTGATGCTGCTGCCGCTGGCGCTGGTCGCCGAGGCGCGCTGGCGGACCCTGGTGGCGACCGGCGTCACCGGCCTGGCGCTCTGCGCCGTCTCCGCCGCGCTGTGGGGCCTGACGCCCTGGTTCGAGTGGCTGGCGGCCCTGCCGCGCTTCGAGCACCTGGTCTCCCACGCCCGCGGCCTGGTGGCCAACGCCATCACCCCCTACGCCGCCTTGACCTACTGGGGCCGCGACGGCGGCTGGTCGCTGCTGCTGGCGCCCTTCGCGGCGGCCTGGGTGTGGTTCACCTTCCGGCGCGGCGGCGACATCGCCGACAAGCTGATCGCCCTGTTCGGCGGGGCCTTCCTGATCTCGCCCTACGCCATGAACTACGAGCTGGCCCTGTTCGCGCCGGCCACCGCGATCTACCTGGCCCGCACCACCGATCGCCGCTGGCCGGGCTATGTGCTGGCCGCCGTCGCCCAGGCGATCGTCGTCCATCCGGCCTTCTTCTCGCTGGCGGTGACGCTGACCCTGCCGCTGCAGAAGGCCCTGCCCGCTCTGCCGCTGTTCGGCCGCGACCGAAAGTCCGATCCCGAACCTTCTTTAATTCCTAACGGCTAGCGCCTATATTCCACCCGTCGGGTTCGCCCGACTATGGGGATAAACGCGCGCGTAATAAGCGGACTGGACCCGGGTGCGATTCCCGGCGGCTCCACCAATCTTCCCCCCGGGTATCGCCGGGCAAGTGCGGGGCCGATCAGGATCGACAGACGTGTAAAGGCGTTGCTTTCCCCCGGCCTGACCCACCGTTTCGGGT
>JAQGIV010000051.1 GCA_028290945.1 Phenylobacterium sp.
CCCCGGATCCGGCGCCGACGACGCCATCACCGACGCCATCAGCCCGATCGAGGACATCATCGAGGACGCCCGCAACGGGCGGCCCTACATCCTGGTGGACGCCGAGGACCGGGAGAACGAGGGCGACGTGATCATCCCGGCGCAGTTCGCCACGCCGGAACAGATCAACTTCATGGCCAAGCACGCGCGGGGCCTGATCTGCCTGTCGATTCCGCTGGAACGCGCCCGGGCGCTGCGCCTGCCGCCGATGGCCTCGGACAACCAGTCCGGCCACGGCACCGCCTTCACGGTGTCCATCGAGGCGCGCGAGGGGGTGACCACCGGCATCTCGGCCCACGACCGGGCCCACACCATCGCCGTCGCCATCGACCCGACCAAGGGCCCCGACGACATCGTCTCGCCGGGCCACGTCTTCCCGCTGGTGGCCAAGGACGGCGGCGTGCTGGTCCGCGCCGGCCACACCGAGGCGGCGGTCGACATCTCCCGCATGGCCGGCCTGTCGCCGGCGGGCGTGATCTGCGAGATCATGAAGGACGACGGGTCCATGGCCCGGCTTCCGGACCTGGTGGCCTTCGCCCAGATGCACGGCTTGAAGATCGGCACCATCGCCGACCTGATCGCCTATCGGAGGCGCACCGAGCGGCAGGTGGAGCGGGTGCTGGAGCGGCCGTTCGATTCCGCCTTCGGCGGCCGCTTCCGGATGATCGTCTATCGCAACGTGCTGGACGAGACCGAGCACGTGGTGCTGGCGCGCGGCAAGATCGATCCGGAGAAGCCGACCCTGGTGCGCATGCACCGGGTGGACATGGCCGCCGACATGCTGGGCCATGTGGAGGCGCGGCGCGACTATGTGGCCAAGGCGCTGCAGGCCATCGCCGACTACGACGGGGCCGGCGTGGCGGTGTTCATCCGCGACCCCAATCCGCACTGGCTCTCGGAGCGCTACGGCCGGCCCGACGCCAACCAGAGCGAGAACATCCTGCGCGACTACGGCATCGGGGCGCAGATCCTGCTCGACCTCGGGGTCAGGGACATGACCCTGCTCAGCTCGTCGAAGACCGTGCTGCCGGGCTCCGGCGGCTACGGCCTGAAGATCCTCGGGCGGATGCCGCTGGACTAGAGCGCAACCCGGCTCGTCCCTTCCCCTTTTACCGTCATGGCCGGGCCTGTCCCGGCCACCCGGAAGCGCGGGCTTCGCAGATGACCTGCGGCCTCGGTGTCTCTGGGTCCCCGGGACAAGCCCGGGGATGACGTTGGAAGGCTTGTATGAGTCAGCTTCGCATCGACAACGACATCAAAAGCGCCGCGCCGTTCGACGCCGAAACCCTGCTCAGGCTGACGGGAAACGGCCCCTACAGCTCGGTTTCCACGGCCTAGCTCCAGCCGTCCTACGGCTCAGCTCCAGACCCTGCGCGCTCGCGCCGCACTGGCGTGCGTTGTGTAAGTAACCATTTTCGTTTAGGAATTTGGTCGGGACGGGTGTGCTAGAGCTGTGACAATGCTGGATGTGAACCCCGCCCTCTCATCGAGTTTCGGCGACCTTGCCGGCCCGCTCGCCGCGGGTCATCCGGCCGGCTGCGCCTGCCCACTCTGCACCGGCCAGGTGAAGGTCGTGGAGGTCGTCGATCCGAGCGCGGCCAGCGGCGACCTGGGCCCGCAGGCCTTCCTCAACGCCGACGCCCGCGACGGCGTCGCGGCGAACGGCAAGGTCAGCTACACGATCGATGCGGCGGCCAACCAGATCATCCGCGGCGCGCCGGGCTGGTCGCATTTCCTCGGCCAGGGCTTCACCGTCACCTACGCCTATCGGGCCAATGCGCCGGGCGTCATGCCCGACGACGCCGGCGGCTTCAGCCAATTCAACCAGGCGCAGATCGATCAGAGCGAGCTGGCGCTGAAGGCCTGGTCGGACGTGGCCAATATCCGCTTCGTGCGGGTGGGCTTCGGAGATGCCGGCGCGGGGGCCTATTCCGACAGCGCCTCCATCCTGTTCGCCAACTATTCGACGGGTGTGGCCGGGGCGGCGGCCTTCGGCATGTTTCCCGGCTCGACCAGCGCGGCCTCACAGGCCGGCGACGTCTGGGTCAATTCGACGCTCGGCTACAACCAGGCCCCGACGGTGGGCAACTACGGCGGCCAGGTGCTGATCCACGAACTGGGCCACGCCATCGGCCTGTCGCACCCCTCGGACTACAACGCCGGGGCCAACGTCACCATCACCTACGGGACGGACGCCAGCTACTACGAGGACAGCCGCCAGTACACGGTGATGAGCTATTTCAACGAGGCCAACACCGGGGCCAATTTCGGCGGCGTCTATGCCGCCGCGCCGCTGCTGGACGACATCACCGCCGCCCAGATGGAGTACGGCGCCAACTGGTCGACGCGCACCGGGAACGACACCTATGGCTTCAACTCGACCACCGGCGAGCCCTGGATGCAGGCGACGTCCAGCGCCTCGAAGCTGGTGTTCGCGGTGTGGGACGCCGGCGGCAACGACACCTTCGACTTCTCCGGCTTCAGCCAAAGCCAGACCATCGACCTGCACGCCGGCAACTTCTCCAGCGTCGGGGGCCTGTCGGGCAACGTGGCCATCGCCGAGGGGGTGACCATCGAGAACGCCATCGGCGGCTCCGGCGCGGACAAGATCTCTGGCAACGACGCCGGCAACCAGATCTTCGGCCATGCCGGGGCCGACACCATCGTGGCCGGCGCCGGGACCAACTACCTGCGCGGCGACGACGGCAATGATTCCATCCAGGGCGGGACCGGCTTCAACGACATCAACGGCAACCTGGGCGACGACCTGATCGACGGCCGATCGGCGATCGGCGACTGGCTGGTGGGCGGCCAGGGCAATGACCTGATCTCCAGCCACACCTCGGGCAACATCCTCTACGGCAATATGGGCAATGACACCCTGAACGGCGGCGGCGGGGCGGAGATCCTGCGCGGCGGCCAGGGCGACGACGTCCTCGTCGCCGGCCCCGGCGGCGAGTGGCTGTCCGGCGACCGCGGCAATGACACCCTGACCGGCGGGGCGGGCGCCGACACCTTCCACACCTTCGGCGACGCCGGCCTCGACCGGGTGATCGGCTTCAACGAGGGCCAGGGCGACCGCGTGCAGCTCGACGCCGGCACGGTCTATACGGTGAGCCAGGTGGGCGCCGACACGGTGATCAACATGACCGGCGGCGGCCAGATGACGCTGGTGGGCGTGCAGCTGAGCAGCCTGCATCCCGGATGGCTGTTCGGGGCGTAGGGCTTCCTCTCCCCCCGCGGAGCGCAGCGATGCGAGAGGGGAGAGGATCAAGGAGAGGGGTGGCGCAGGCCGCCCCACCATTCCCTCCGCGACCCGCGAGGATCATGGCGGCGCCGCAACGATTGCTGAGGTGCGGAGCCACCCCTCTCCCTTCCCTCTCCCCTCTCGCTTCGCGGGGTGAGAGGGCTGGCCTCAGGGCCCATTCGGGCCTATAGATGAGCCACACCCGCCCGGCCGAAAGGCCGGGCGCCTTTGTTTCCGAACCCCGGAATTTTCGAACCGAGACCTGGCCATGAACGATGTACTGATGCCCAAGGCGACCGCCGTCTGGCTGGTGGACAACACCTCGCTCACCTTCGACCAGATCGCCGACTTCTGCGGCCTGCACCCGCTGGAGGTGAAGGGCATCGCCGACGGCGAAGTGGCGCGCGACATCCGCGGCGCCGACCCGATCGCCAACGGCCAGCTGAACCGCGAGGAGCTGGACCGGGCGGAGAAGGATTCCAAGTACCGGATGAAGGCGCAGAAGAGCCGCCACGCCGAATATCTGAAGCCGCAGAAGAAGGGGCCGAAGTACACCCCGGTGTCGCGCCGCCAGGACCGGCCGGACGCCATCGCCTGGTTCCTGCGCAACCACCCGGAAATCGCCGACAGCCAGATCGCCCGCGTGCTCGGCACCACCAAGGCGACCATCGACAGCGTGCGCAACCGCACCCACTGGAACTCGCCCAACATCAAGCCGGTGGACCCGGTGACGCTGGGCCTCGTGCAGCAGCTGGAGCTGGACGACGTGGTCCGCAAGGCCGCCGACAAGAAGGCCCGCGACGACGCCAAGAAGGGCATCGTGCACGAAGGCCCGACCCTGCGGCCGGCGTCCGAGACCGGCGTGCTGGAGGAAGAGTCCGCGCTCGTCGAGGACGCGGAAATGGCGGACGAGGATTGAGCGAGAGCGTCATCCCTCCTCTTTAGGGGAGGGACGTCCGCGCAGCGGACAGGGTGGGGGAGTCGGGATCAAGCTCCGACGAGGGCGCTTGAGGCGCAGACCCCCACCCGGCCCGAGCTTCGCTCGGTCCACCCTCCCCTAAAGAGGAGGGATGGGGATCAGTGGACGGCGGCCCGAAGGCTTTCGAGCTCGTCCTTGAGTTTCAGCTTCTGTCGCTTGAGTTCCTGGATCCTGAGGTCGTCGGCTGAGGGACTTCGCAGTTCGTCCTGGATGGCTTTTTCCAGGGTCTGGTGACGAGCTCCGAGTTCGCGGAGCCTGGCTTCCAGGGCCATGACGTAGCGCCTCCTAGGCTGTTGGACAGCGGCCCAGTGAACACCCGCTATGCTCGGCTGTCAGATCACATATGTTTGCAGGCGGCGTCGCCGCGGCAGCGGGAACCCGGGCGTTCAGGAGCTTCCGCATGGCGAAAACCGAACAGCCTCGGCTGGTGGTGGGCATCTCCGGCGCCTCGGGGATCGCCTATGGCCTGCGGGTGCTGGACGCCTGCCGAGAGCTTTCCGTCGAGACCCACCTGGTGATGAGCCGGGCCGCGGCGCTGACCTTGGCCCAGGAGACGACGCTGAGCCTGGCCGAGGCGCAGGGCCGCGCGGACGTGGTCTATCGGGTGGGCGACGTGGGCGCCGCCATCGCCTCGGGCTCGTTCCGGACGCTGGGCATGATCGTCGCGCCCTGTTCGGTGCGCTCGATGAGCGAGATCGCCACCGGGGTCACCGCCTCGCTGCTGACGCGCGCCGCCGACGTGGCGCTGAAGGAGCGCCGGCCGCTGGTGCTGATGGTCCGCGAGAGCCCGCTGCACCTGGGCCACCTGCGCACCATGGCCAAGCTGGCCCAGATGGGCGCGGTGATCGCCCCGCCGATGCCGGCCTTCTACGCCAAGCCCACCAGCCTCGCGGAGATGGTCGACCAGTCGGTGGGCCGCGCCCTCGACCTGTTCGGGCTGTCGTGGAAGCCGGTGAAGCGCTGGGGCGAGGATATCGGTCCGCTCGACCCCGGCGCGGAGGCCGACGCCTGATGGCCATCTGGGAGTGGACGCTGGAGGCCTATGCGCGGCCGGGCGCGCCGGAGGCCTGCCTCAGGCTGCAGGACCGCTTCGGCCAGAACACCGACCTGCTGCTCTGGGCGGTGTGGGCGGAGGTGAAGGACGCCGGCCTGCTGGCCAAGGCGGTCGAGGTGACGCGCCGCTGGGACGAGACGGCGCTGACGCCGCTGCGCGCGGTGCGCCGCGGGCTGAAGGCGGCCCTGCCGCCGGTGGACGACGGCGCCCGCGAGGGGCTGCGGGAGGACGTCAAGGCCGCCGAGCTGCGGGCCGAGCGGGTGCTGCTGGAGACGCTGGCCGAGCTCACCGGCCAGGCGCGCGGCGGGGCGCATGCGCTCGACGCCCTGAAGGCCGCCTCGGCGGCGTGGAGCCCGGCCGCCCCGGACGCGGAGCTGGCTGCGCTCGCCGCGGCCTTGGGCTAGGCTGCGCCCGCCCCATGGATGATTCCGACTTTTCAGAAGAGGCGCTCCGCGCGCGGCTCGCCGAGCTCCGCCAGGAGCACGCCGACGTCGACGCCTCGATCCAGGCGGTGGCGGTGTCGCCGCTGCCCGACATGATGCTGATCGGCCGCCTGAAGCGGAAGAAGCTGGCGCTGAAGGACGAGATCGTCCGCCTCGAGGACATCCTGACCCCGGACATTTTGGCCTGAAGAGAACCGCAGAAAACGCAGAAGGACGCCGAAAGCGCAGCCTTCCGCGATTTCTGCGTTTTCTGCGGTCCTAAATCGCTGCGCTTCGCGCGCTAGCCCACGCCGCGCTGGCGCTTGGCGGCGTACATGGCGGCGTCGGCCTGGGCGACCAGCGCTTCGGGCTCGAGGTCGAGGCTGATCTCCCGCACCCCGTAGGAGATGTGCAGCGGCGCGGTCCAGTCGCCGAAGGCGATGGGCTCGCGCTCGACGGCGTTTGCCAGGGCGGCGGCCTTGGCCTCGGCGATGGCCTGGTCGGCCTGCACCAGGATCACCGCGAACTCGTCGCCGCCCATGCGGCCCACGATGTCGCTTTCCCGCACATGGGCCAGCAGGCGCTCGGCGACGGCCTGCAGGGCCGCGTCGCCGGCTGCGTGGCCGTAGCGGTCGTTGACCGCCTTGAAGCCGTCGAGGTCGAAATAGACCAGGCTGGCCGGCGCGCCGTAGCGCTGGGCGAAGGTGCGGATGCGGCCGACCTCGCGCAGGAAGGCGCGGCGGTTGAGCAGCGGGGTCAGGGCGTCGCGGTCCGCCAGCCCTTCGGTCTCGGTGAGCTTGGCCTTCAGCCGGCCGACCTCGCCGCGCAGGTCGTCGATCTCGCCCAGCAGGGTCTGCACCGCGGCCTGCACGGCCGGCGTCAGGTCCTGGTCGGTGAGGCCTAGGAAGGCCGCGGTGTCGACCGGGGCGGCGGCGGCGGCCACCTGGGCGCCGGCCTGGGCCAGGGCCCGCCTGCGGATCGTCGAGAACGGCTCGTTGCGCGCGCCGGATATCTTCATGGAGCTGCGGAGCCTCTAAAGTCCCAAGAGAATCAACGACGCGGCACGGCGATGGGGGAATCCTAAACCTGGCCGGTTGCTCGCGCAAAGCGCCCGCCTATACTCCGCGCCTTTTCCGGCCGGGGCGGAAGGTTCCTGAGCATCCCATGACCACAGCCGCGCCTGTCGCCATCATCATGGGCAGCCGATCCGACTGGCCGGTGCTGAAGCGCGCCGCCGAGATGCTCGACGAGCTGGGCGTGGCCTATGAGGCCAAGGTGGTCTCCGCCCACCGCACGCCCGGTCGGATGTACGACTTCGCCCGCGGGGCCAAGGCGGCCGGCGTGCAGGTGATCATCGCGGGCGCCGGCGGGGCGGCGCACCTGCCGGGCATGACCGCCTCGCTGACCGACCTGCCGGTGCTGGGCGTGCCGATCGAATCCAAGGCGCTGAAGGGCATGGATAGCCTGCTCTCCATCGTGCAGATGCCGGCCGGCATCCCGGTGGGGACCCTGGCCATCGGCGAGGCCGGGGCCCGCAACGCCGGGCTGATGGCGGCGCGCATCCTGGCGCTGGCCGATCCGGCGCTGGCCACGCGGGTGGCCGATTTCAGCGCCCGCCAGACCGCCAGCATCCCCGAGACCGTCGAGGACGCCTGAGCCCCATGCCGGACGCGTCGCCAAGCGGGGGGCCGCTCGAACCGGGCCTGACCATCGGCATCCTGGGCGGAGGCCAGCTCGGCCGCATGCTGGCGAGCGCCGCGGCGCGGCTGGGCTTCGACGTGGCGATCCTCGACCCCGAGCCGGATGCGCCGGCCGGCCGGGTGGCCGCCCACACCATCGTCGCGGCCTATGACGACCCGCAGGGGCTGGCGGCGCTGGCCGCCTGCGCCGACATCGTCACCTACGAGTTCGAGAACGTGCCGGCCGCGGCGGTGGCCCGGCTCGCCGAGATGGGCGTGGAGGTGGCGCCCGGGCCGCTGGCGCTGCGTGTCGCCCAGGACCGGCTGGAGGAGAAGAGCTTCCTCAACGCCCACGGCGCGCCGACCGTGGCCTTCGCCGCGGCGGACACGGCTCAGGCGGCGGTGGCGGCGGCCGAGCAGCTGGGCGCGCCCTGCCTGATGAAGACCCGCCGCGAGGGCTATGACGGCAAGGGCCAGCGCTGGGTGGAGCATGCGGCCGACGCGGCGGCGGCTTTCCAGGCGCTGGGTGGCGTGCCGGTGATCCTGGAGGCGGCGGCGGCGTTCGTGCGCGAGCTGTCGGTCATCGCCGCGCGCGGCCGCGACGGGGCCACCGCGATCTATCCGCTGACCGAGAACCACCACGAGGGCGGGGTGCTGCGCCGCTCCATCGCGCCGGCCCGGGCCGCCCCGGCGCTGGCCGACCAGGCCGAGCGCATCGCGGCCCGCGTGCTGGCCGGCCTCGACTATGTGGGGGTGATCGGCATCGAGCTGTTCGAGATGGCCGACGGTTCGCTGCTGGTGAACGAGATCGCGCCGCGGGTGCACAACACCGGACACTGGACCCAGGACGGCTGCGAGGTCGACCAGTTCGAGCAGCACATCCGCGCCGTCGCCGGCTGGCCGCTGGGCCCCACGGCGGCCATCGCCCGGGTGGAGATGCTGAACCTGCTGGGCGACGAGGTGGAGGGCTGGCGCCGCTACGCCGCCGAGCCCGAGACCCGCCTGCATCTCTACGGCAAGCGAGACGCCAAGCCCGGCCGCAAGATGGGGCATGTGAACAGGGTCAAGCCGCTCTAGTCCCATAGCGGAGGCGCCCCAGCGCCGCGGCCGCGCCGGCCAGCAGGGCGTAGGGGCGCAAGCTGGTGGTGGCTTTCCAGGCCTCGAAGCGCATGACGTCGGCGATGCGGCGCTCAACGAAGGCCAGCGCGTCGGCGCGGCCGGAGCTGAGCCGGATGGCCAGGGCGCCGGTGAGGATGCCGGCCAGCAGGACGCGCTTGGAATAGTGGTTCTCGTCGGTGGCCACATCGCCGGCCCAGCGCCACAGCAGGTCGGCGCTTTCCCAGGCCAGGCGCCCGGCCAGCGGCGTGTTGGCCGGCAGCGCCAGCCAGCCCATCCAGCGGCGGGTGGCCGGCTCGTCCTGGGCGGCGGCGTCCAGGCGGGCTTCCACGGCGGCGGCGATGCGCTCGCGGATCTTCAGGGCCGCGGGATCGACATCCTTGAGGATGATCAGGGCCCGCTGGTCGTGGCGGCGCGACAGCAGGGCGGCGAGGTCGGCCGGGCCGTGCGGCAGCAGCAGCTCGGTCTCGCCCTCGGAGAGGCCCGCGGCGCGGCCGGCCTGTTTGGCGGTCAGGGAGGTCCAGCCGTGGTGCGGGGCCAGCGCCAGGGCCTGGTCCAGCACCCGCTGCTCGGCCTCGGCCGCCCAGTCCTGTTTAGGGGTCTTGTTCGTGGCCTGGTTCGTGGCGCGGCGCTCGGCGGCTTTGCTCATGGCCTCGCTCATTAGACCTTTCGATGCGGCTCGTCTCGGCGTGGACACGGCGGCCCGCTTGGTGTATTTCGCCGCGCTCGACCCGAAGGCCGCCGCCTCCGGGCCTCAATTTTTTGTTCGCTCGCCGCCGCCCCTTAGCCGGGAAACAGGGGGCCGGGCCGGTAGGCAGGCAGGAGAGAGACCTCTGGTTCAGATTTTCGTCCGCGACAACAACGTCGACCAGGCCCTCAAGGCGCTGAAGAAGAAGATGCAGCGCGAGGGCTCGTTCCGCGAAATGAAGCGGCACGTGCACTACGAGAAGCCTTCCGAGAAGCGCGCCCGCCAAAAGGCGGAGGCCGTGCGCCGCGCCCGAAAGCTGGCCCGCAAGCGCGCCCAGCGCGAAGGCCTGATCGCCGCGCCGAAGAAGCCCACCCGGTAGCGCTCGCAACCGGCCCGGGCCGTCCCCATTTGCAAGGCCGCGCCACCGGGCGCGGCCTTTCGCATTTATGGTCAAGGCGCGGTCTTCCGTCGCGCGACAGGCGGCATCGCTGGTGGAACATCGTTTCGCGTCCTATCTTTAGTCTTCCAGCCCGCAAATCCTTGAAGGCGGTTTCAATCGATGAACCTGCGCAATCTCGTCATCTGGGGCATCGTCGTCGTCGCCCTGATCGGCATCTACTCCATGGTGACCGGCGGCGGCCGCACGACCGGCGGCACGGCTGAGATCCCCTATTCCCAGCTGGTCTCCAAGGTGAACGCCGGCGAGGTGAAGCAGGCGGTGATCCGCGGCAACGCCGTGGAGATCAAGGACAGCGCGAGCCACGTGTTCACGGCGGTGACGCCGAACAACCAGGACGACCTGGTCAAGCGCCTGGAAACCCAGGGCGCGGAGATCAACGTCAAGGCGCCCGGCGGCCCGACGATCCTCAGCTTCATCCTGCAGAGCCTGCCGATCCTGCTCCTGATCGGGGTGTGGATCTTCTTCATGCGCCAGATGCAGGGCGGGGCGCGCGGCGCCATGGGCTTCGGCAAGTCCAAGGCGCGCCTGCTCACCGAGAACAAGAACCGCGTCACCTTCGAGGACGTGGCCGGGGTCGACGAGGCCAAGGAAGAGCTGACCGAGATCGTCGACTTCCTGAAGGACCCGCAGAAGTTCCAGCGCCTGGGCGGCAAGATCCCCAAGGGCGCCCTGATGGTCGGCCCGCCCGGCACCGGCAAGACCCTGCTGGGCCGCGCGGTGGCCGGCGAGGCGGGCGTGCCGTTCTTCTACATCTCGGGCTCGGACTTCGTGGAGATGTTCGTGGGCGTCGGCGCCTCGCGGGTGCGCGACATGTTCGAACAGGCCAAGAAGAACTCGCCCTGCATCATCTTCATCGACGAGATCGACGCGGTCGGCCGCCATCGCGGCGCGGGCCTGGGCGGCGGCAACGACGAGCGCGAGCAGACCCTGAACCAGCTGCTGGTCGAGATGGACGGCTTCGATCCCAACGAGGCGATCATCGTAGTCGCCTCCACCAACCGTCCCGACGTGCTGGACCCCGCGCTGCTGCGTCCGGGCCGCTTCGACCGCCAGGTCGTGGTGCCGAACCCCGACGTCAACGGGCGCGAGCGGATCCTGCGCGTGCACATGAAGAACGTGCCGCTGGCTGCCGACGTGGAAGTGAAGACCATCGCCCGCGGCACGCCCGGTTTCTCCGGCGCCGACCTGGCCAACCTGGTCAACGATGCGGCCCTGACGGCTGCGCGGAAGAACCGCCGCATGGTCACACAGGCCGAATTCGAGGACGCCAAGGACAGGG